>JAGQHE010000115.1 GCA_020431995.1 Candidatus Nitrosopumilus sp. | reverse complement strand
CCAGCATTCGTAAACATAGACAAAAATGATGTTTACTCAGATTATCCCTATCAATAACTACAAGCAAACACGCATGTGATCAAGTATCACCATATAAGCATTGGAATGCACGAATAAATGCTTGACTAACCGTTAAAATATGGGTTTTCTGGCTTGAGGTTATCATGCATGGTGCCAATTACAGAGACGGACACGGGCAAGTGTTTACTAGAAAAGAGTACATCAAAGGCAAACCACAAATTAAAATTGCAAAATTTCAAGGTGGAAAAAGAGCAACATATGAGCATTGCGTTCAGTTATTACTAAAAGAGAAACTACAGATCAGGCACATGGCAATTGAATCAGCCAGACTGGCAGCAAATAAGACACTAGAGAAAACAACTGGAGAGTCAGGATATTATTCAAGACTCAGGATTTACCCACATAATCTCCTCAGAGAGAACAAACAGATTGCAACAGCAGGTGCAGATAGGGTTTCAGAAGGAATGAGAAGATCATGGGGCAAGGCCACCAGTTTAGGAGCCAGGGTAAAACAAGGACAGTGCATCATGGAGATGTATGTCAATGGGGAGGCACATATGCAGGCTGCAAGAAAAGCACTTCAAGGCGCTTGCGTGAAATTGCCAGGAACACCATTAATAAAAGTGATAGAGTGGAATAAGGTATCACCATAGATTTTCTAAATCAGATTTCTTGTTTTTAATAAATTCTAAAAATTCATCGAATTCTTGTTTTGTAGGTTCCCGATTCAGAATTCTTTTTGACTGGTAAAAAAAGGCATTGTAGATTCTTCCCACAGCAATTCCCAAAACAAATGGCCTTGAGCTGTCTATAGTTGAAAGGGATTCGATCAGTTGTTTGATTTCATCTTTGCTAGAAATGGTGTCTTGAATTTTTTGCTCTAATTTTCTCAAAATATTTTCGTTCATAAGGACGGTTATACTAATCAGTTAAACAGTTTTACGTGAAGCAGTTTTGGACATAAACGCGGATTTTTATTCAAATTGCAGACACATATGAAAAGGTGTGAGTTGTTTACCCCATGCACTGATTCGGATGAATCAGTGATTCTGAAACAGGGCAAATGTGCCAAGTGTTATTTCAGGATCGCTTTTCTTTGATGAGTGATTTTATTTGCGAGATGCTTTCAGAGTTCAGTTCAATTTCTTTGTGTTCTGCCAAGACATGTTCAGTGACCAAGGACATCAATTCTTCTTCAGAATCTGCTGACGCGGACCAGCCGCAGTCTTTTCCGGCGTCAGAGCAACTTATGGTTTTTGCCATGACCAGATAGTCTTTTTAGAAATATTTATTTTATTTCCTAACCAGTATTACGTCTTCATCAATGTCTGGTCAAGCGTCTGCCTTTTCAAGAGATATTCTTTAACACGACATAATTTTCAATGCCGAATTCATTTTTGTACTTGCCTTTTCCACCACTATAAAACAGACCAATCTGTCGTGATTTGGTAAAAAATACATTTGCTCTCAGGCTTATCCAGTGTCAGACAAACATGTAGAGATCTGAACCATTTGGAGGCAAAAATGATCTGGCAGTGTGAAAAGGATGAATGAAATTCAAAAACCAGATTATGGCTTTATCTCTATGGTTCCCTTCATTCCTGCTTGGTAATGCCCCGATATATGGCACCCCATTACGTATGATCCTTCTTGCAGGATCATAACGTCAGTCTCTTCTGATTCCCCAAGACGCACTTCTTCTATCTCAAAGAGGATGTTCTTCTCTATGGTGGCCTCATCTTCTGCAAGTTCTGTATAACCTAAGCGCATTGATAACTTTCATCGGTTATGAATCTCGCACGTAGTGCCAATGACACTAGAGATTCTCTTTTTCAACTCCTTTTTCTTTTGTGTCATGTTGACTAATACCCAAACAAATCAAACCAATAATTAATTTCGCTTCTATACATCTGAAATTGTGAGAATTGTCAACGGTTCTATTTTCAAAAGATGCAAATAAAGGGCATCAATATCTTTGCCAATACCAAGACTTAATTTCATCAAAAAACTATCATGGCTTGTGGTAAAGGGCATATTCATTGGGATCATTATCGGCGCAATTGTAGCAGGTGGAATCGTGTTTTATACCAACGCTCTTGACGTGCTAAAGCCGGAGATAGAGTCATCCGTTGATACTGCCAAAGACGCAATATCAAAAGTGGACGGAAAGGACGTTGTCGAGAAGACAGAGCAAGTGTCAAGCAAGATCAAGGACATAGCAGAAAAGATCAAGGTGACAAACCCGTTAGACCCTGAAGAATAATCAGAACTCGGATCATAAGAAACCATAGTCCAGAATCATGGTTTACAGGCATAGAACATTGTAGCTGTTTTAATGCGATATCATTCCAATAATGGTGCAATGGTGTCTCTTCCAATAGTCCTTACACAACATCTTAGTTAATGGGCATGGCTGAAAAAATTACAATGATCCTCAAAGCCTGAATTCCTGTCATATAGGCCATCAGGAGTTTAGGCCTATCTTCTTTAGCATCATCACATGCCCTCCACCATAATATGCAGTTGTGATGCCCTTATTGCCACTACGGAATCATAGTCCTAGAGATTGTAAAAATTCTTAAAATTGTCCAGAAAGTAAATGTATTTTTTCGTGTGGCCTCTGTCTTCAGGGAGTCTCAAACAGCAGAGACTTAGTTGCATGCATTGTATGAAACCAAAATTTATTTAAATCCAATAGCAGTTTGCTTAAGAACAGTTTAATATCCAAATTCAACCTTTAGGGTTGTCGCAGTTATAGTACAGTCTGGTTAGTACTCGTGCTTGCCAAGTACGTGACCCGGGTTCAAATCCCGGTAACTGCACCATTTATCGTTAATTTTTAGGCAATAACGCTTTTTGAACGATATCTAATGCGTCTTGAGCTTTTTCTGGACGTGGCAACTGAATCATGAATATGTTGTCTTTCCCATAACAAGATTTCGGAGAAGAGAGAGCAAGCATTGATGTTGCTGCAAGAGATTCAAAAAATGCAAGATCTGTTTTTGCATTAACAAGGAATTTTTCAGTTATGTCTCCTTTTGAAAATGTCAGAAGAATTTCAACGAATACATTTCCAAGCCCATCATGCAGGATATTCAAGTCAGTATTAATAGACATAGGCTGTCCTACAACTTTGGATATAATGTCATCGTATTTTCTCTCTTCGATTTGGATGCACGGGGTTTGTTTCCCCTCAAAATCAAAAGTAGTGATGCCATCATGTACTTGATCTAATAATTTTTTTAGCTCGTCAGACATGCTCCTTTTCCAGTTTAGCTATTATTTTGTCACCAGATTTTATCAAGAGAGGTGAAATGAATGCGGTAATTATAGAGATGATTCCAATAAGCGGAAACAGGAATACACTTACAGCGCCGATGTCAATGCCAACCTTTACAATTACAATTGAGAATTCGCCACGCGGGGCAGCCAGTGTGAATCCAGAACGAAGCGCTTTGCCACGTTTTTGCCTGAAAATTATATTTCCAAGCATGTTCCCTCCAAACTTCATTCCAACCGAAACCCCAATCAGGGCAATTGCAAGAGGAACGTAGTTTTCCAGTTCAGATACATCCATCAACGCACCTACAGAAATAAAGAAGATGGCCACAAACATATCCTTGATAGGGCTCGAGAGTAGTTTTGCAACTTCAGCTGATTTGGATTCAGCTACCAATACCCCTGCTAGAAATGCCCCAATTGCAACGGACAGTCCCACAATATTTGCAAATAACGCATAGCCAAAACAAAGACCGAGAACCCCAAGTAACAGGATTTCACGGTGCTCGGCTGCAGCAATTCTATCAATCAAAGGTGGAATCACACGTGTTCCGATAGTAAACGTCCCAACAATGAGACCTGTTGCGACTATGACAATGACGATAACAGACTCTATAGATACAGTTCCTACCAGAGCAACAGATTGTAAAGAAGAAATCAGGATAACTGCAATTATGTCCTCTACAATCAGAATACCAAGAACTAGAATGGATGATTCTTTATTGATTCTCCCCATCTCTTCCAAAAGTTTGACAATTATGGCGGTACTTGACACGGATAATGCTGCAGCAATAAACAATGCATCCATGAACTCCAATCCAATTGCACTAGCAACATAGTATACGATTCCCATTGTCGAGAATAGTCCCACAGATCCAATGCCTACCGCCTCACGTCCAATGCTCTTTATTTTCGCATATGGGAATTCTATTCCAATTACAAAAAGAAGTAAAATGACACCGATTTCTGCAAAAAGATTCAGTGCGGAAATATCAGATAGGATCCCAACGCCCTCTAAAATTTGAGAAGGGCCACCGTCAGGTAAGATCCAAGACCAAACCGGAGAAAGAGGTCCAAGCAGCATTCCTGCAAAAAGATAGCCTATGATTAACGGTTGTTTTATTTTGAAAAACGCAAGAGTCACTACAGCGCCAATGATCATAATAAATGCCAAATCAGTAACAAAACTTGTGTGAGGCAGTTCGGGAGTAATTTGCTCAATCAAACTATTCACAGTGTTGTTAAGAGAGCTATGAATTCCACTGGAATCCAATTGAAGCAAGAGGTGTTCCATGATGTCAGTTAGCAGATTTGTTTAAAAACGGTTCTTAATGAAAGTCAGAAATTAAAATTCGTTTAATACTGACAAATTCAGAATTGTTTGGAATGAACCTCTTTATGTTTAATTATTATAATCTAGGTGCAGAGTGATGATTAGGTCAACTGAATCAATGAAGAGACATGACCTGGGGTATCTGACTGCATAATTGGTTACAATGCAATCACCAGGTTATTAATAGTACGGTACCATACCGTACTATATGATTCAATGTGAATATTGCCCAAGAGGTTTTATTGAAACAGCAAACGGGTTGGCTGAAAAGACATTTCATGAGTTACTGCATGAGCCAGAAGTTGTAAACAAGTAACTCTTTACATTTTTTATTTTAGACCCAACTTTTTTATCTTTAAATTTTTAATTCAACCTATATGGCTACTAAAACATCAAGTAGAAAAACAACAAACCATACAAAGAAAGTAACAAAAAAAGAGCCAAATCCATCAGCATTGCTTAAAAAAGTAGCATCAGTTTCAGATACAAACAAGGCATTGCAAAAAGAGATCAAAGCAATGTCAAAAATTTTTGGTGAAAACCAAAAAGTGTTGGTAACAATGAAAGGAATGATAGACACGCTAACATCCACATTGGAACAAATTCAAAAACAATCAAAACAGATTGACATCATAGAAGATGACACTCAAAAATTATTTGCAGGATTAAATCAAGTTAGGATACAATCTAATTTGGTTACAAAGATAAATGATCAGACTGCAAAGCTACAGGAAGAGATAAACAGAATTTCAGAATTGCAGAAAAACTCCAGATCACAAGAATTATCCCAACAAGTAGAAGATAGTATGAATTCAATTAAGAATAATTCTCAGATGATCATCAAAATTGCTCAGAGAATGGATGAGGTAAGAGAGGATCTAAGGAAGGTTTCTGGAAAAGCAGATTCGTTTTTAGAAATTGGAAATGAGATGAATAACTTGAGAGTCAGTATAGAAGAGATTTCAGGAAAAACTGCAAAGTTAGACACAGGTTCTCAGATAATAGAGAGCCTCAAACAAGAATTTGAGAGAGTTGCAGAAGGAGTAGCGTCCACGTCAAACATGGGTGACGAATTAGATGCAATCAAAGTCACAATTGATGCCATATCCTCCAAAGCTTCAAAAATAGACTCGTTAGGAGTAGTGATCGAGGGGCTCAAACAGCAATTTGATGCAGTGGCATTAAAAGTAAACTCATTAGATAATTTGAGCCCAGAGTCCATCAAAGAATTAGGAGGAAAAATAGACAAAATTGAAACAGAGATAGGAATACTTGCAAAGAGGGCGGATGCAACTGCATTCGTTGGAGAAGGGCTCAAATCAGTTCAATCAGATTTCTCAGATTTTAAGCAAAACGTGTTTGACAAAACAGACAGCATTGAGCAGAAGATTTCTTCGGTTTCAGACACTCTAAAGAGACAGGATGAATCAACCACAGAGTCTCATAAAAAATCGGAGAGGCTATTCGAGGAAATACAAACAATCAAGAACGTTACAAGTAAGGCATCGAGTGATTCATCCAAAGAAATCATGGCTTTGCTAAAGCTTTCTGAATATCAATCCAACATCAGAATGAATGGCGAATCAAAGTATGGCGAAGTAAAAGATATTGAGAGCATGGCAACACAAACAGCAGGAATTATCAACTTGTTCGATAAAATTTCGATTGAGTCAGGAGAAGAAATTCCACTTCCTCAGGAAGTAACGCAATGGGCAGTAAGCAAAATTCTAGATTGTGCAGACAAATGGGAGATTAGATTTAGTGACGTATATTCAATTCTAACAAACGCCATAGGAAGAGACAGAGTGAAGGAGTCTGTGAGAATTCAACAAATAAGAGATATTTATGGGATCAGGGCAGTAGATGAAATCAGACAAGACTTGAATATCACTTAAACACCAATTTCATCTGTTTCTTTGAATTGTTCTTTCTTTCGTTTCAGTACAGCGAAGATTCCAATTACAGCAGCAATCCAAATAACACTGAACATCATGTTTGCGGGGCTGACATACATGTAGGGCGTCGCATCCATGATGTTGGTTTTTAACAACATTGCACGTTCATTGATATCCAGCATTCCAGTAT
>JAGQHE010000023.1:20168-21607 GCA_020431995.1 Candidatus Nitrosopumilus sp. | reverse complement strand
CATTTTGTAGTGGATGCAAAAATTATTCTAAATAATGAACTAAAAAAGAACTCAATCTCGAAAGCAAGACCCAACATTGAGTCAATGGAGCTGTTCTTTACTCCAAAATCCGTCGCACTAGTTGGCGCATCTGCAACACCTGGAAAGATTGGTAATTCAGTATTAGATGCACTTGGTAAACAGGATTACAAAGGTAGCGTATACCCAATTAATCCTAAACAAGAATCTATTCTTGGAATTAAATGCTATCCGTCATTAGACGCAATAACCGAAAAGGTTGATTTGGTTGTTGTTTGTGTAGACCTTGCTGCATGCGGACCAATCATGAAGACCTGTGCGGAGAAAGGAATTCATAATGTTGTAATAGTTTCTGGTGGCGGTAAAGAGCTTGGTGGTGACCGCGCCACAATGGAATCTGAAGTAAAAGAATTGTCATTAAAACACAAAATTCGTGTAATTGGTCCTAACTGTATCGGAATGTTCAATGCAGCAAATCGTCTTGACTGTGCATTCCAAGGACAAGAAAGAATGATACGTTCAAAATTAGGGCATGTTGCCTTTTTCTCACAAAGCGGAACCATGGGAATTAGTATGTTGGAAAGTGCCGATGTGTTTGGCTTATCCAAGATGATTAGTTTTGGTAATCGTTCTGATGTTGATGAGGCAGATATGATATGGTATGCGGCAAATGACCCTCAAACAAAGGTGATTGGATTGTATGTGGAAGGATTCGGTGATGGTAGAAAATTCATCAATACTGCTAAACGTGTAATGAAAGAAACAAAGAAACCAATCGTAATCTGGAAGAGTGGAAGAACTGCTGCAGGCGCAAAACAGGCTGCATCCCATACGGGCTCACTTGGAGGTTCGAATGCAATAATCATGGGTGCATTTAAACAAGCCGGAATTATTTCGGTTGATAGTTATCAAGAATTGGTTGGAGTCTTAAAGGCACTAGCATGGCAACCACCTGCAAAAGGTAACCGTGTTGCCATGACTAGTAATGGTGCTGGTCCAATGATTGGCGGAATTGATCAATTAGAAAGGTCAGGTCTTACAATAGGAAAATTATCTCCTGCAATTCTCAAAAAAATAAAGTCTCGCTTTCCACCAACTGTTCCTATTCACAACGGTAATCCCGCAGATGTAGGAGGTGGTGCAACTGCAGATGACTATAGGTTTGTCATTGAACAATTTTTAGACGAAAAAAATATTGATATTGCTATGCCGTGGTTTGTTTTCCAGGATGATCCACTTGAAGAAACGATTGTTGATCATCTGGCTGATCTCTCAAAGAAAAAGATAAAGCCAATTTTAGCTGGAGGCAATGGGGGCCCATATACTGAAAAAATGACAAAGTTGATTGAGAGCCACAATGTGCCTGTTTACAATGACCTTAGAACTTGGGTTGCGGCTGCATCCGCGTTGTCTCAATGGGG
>JAGQHE010000023.1:0-20089 GCA_020431995.1 Candidatus Nitrosopumilus sp. | reverse complement strand
CTAGTTACCACGTCTACTTCTGACGGTATTTGTACGGTCAAAATTAACAGACCTGACAAACTCAATGCCATGAACACTGATGTTGCAAAAGAACTGATCAATACTTTTGAAGAACTGAATCTGAATGATGATGTCAAAGTTATCATTTTGACTGGTGAAGGTGAAAAAGCATTTTCTGCAGGTGCGGACATCGAATATATGTCAAAAATTACTGCAGATGAATCAGTAGAATATGCAAAAACTGGCCAGCTTGTAACTGCAACAGTAGAATTAGTGAAACAACCAACCATAGCAGCCATTAACGGCTTTGCTCTAGGTGGTGGCTGCGAACTTGCAATGTCTTGTGATATTCGTATAGCTGCAGATACTGCCAGACTTGGTCAACCGGAAGTAACAATTGGAATCCCTCCTGGATGGGGTGGAACACAAAGATTGATGAGAATTGTAGGAATAGCAAAAGCAAAAGAACTCGTCTATACTGGCAAAATGATCAAGGCAGACGAAGCAAAAGAAATTGGCCTTGTAAACCATGTGGTCCCTCTTGCATCATTACAAGAAGAATCTTTGAAAATGGCACAACAAATAGCTACAAACTCTGTAATGGGTGTTCAGATGTCCAAAGTTGCAATCAACAAAGGAAGAAATGCAGACCTTGATACTGGTCTTGCAATAGAACTTCTTGCTTGGAGAAATTGCTTCACTCACCCTGATAGAGAAGAACGTATGACAGCATTTGTTAACAAATCCAAGAAATAGATATTCTAGTCTAATTTTTATTATTCCAAAAAAATATGGTTGGAGTTTCTGTATCTCTAATTTACAGTAATTAATCCGACCCGCCATGGATGCCATGAGCAATGGTATTTGTAAACCCCTTCTTTGTCAAACGTGTACTCAAATCTGTCCCCTGTGTTGAGTGGTGGACTGTTGAAGATATCTGTGACTTTTCCAGAATCATCTTGACTTTGGATGTTGTGTTGTACGGAGTCATCATTGACCCATGTGACTGTGACGCCTACAGGAATTTCTAGATTCAATGGCAGATAAAACCCGACATTGGCAATGTCTGAGTTACCATTAGGAATTATTACTGTTGCATCCGTGTCTCTAAAAAATTTCCTTTCAGAATCTTCTATGACTAAGACTTCATTTTCTATCAAAAATTTTATTGCGTTTAGAAATTCTGTCTCTGAAATAAGCCCTTGGCCAAACCATAATGCATTATTTTTGACCCACTCTGGAATTGTTTCGGCATTGACAATATTTCCTGTAACCGAAACCAACAGGATTAAAAACATCATCGCCGTAATAGCTATTTTCCTTGATGAACGTTCCATACCTAGCAATGGTTCACAAGAATTTTAATTGATTGGTCTATTTTTAGATGTGATTTTTGCTTTTTGATGTACACGCCCAACAATCTTGATTATTCAATAAAAAAACGAAAAATGATTGTTATTCGACTATGAATAGACCTATCATTCCTGCATCTGCATGGCCAACAACATGGCAATGGAATAACCAGATAGCGGGTTTATCTGGTTTGACAATGAATGATTCAAGCGTTCCTTGGACTAGTGGGAATGTCTGAGAGGTGATCGTAGATCCTCTTTCGCTCGTACTTGAAATCATCTTATTTCCATGCAGGTGGAATGAATGGATTTGCTCCCCTAGATTTGTAACATGAAATTCAACAGTTTCTCTAACTTTTGCCTTGTAGACAGGCAATGTGTAATTGAATTGTGCAACAATTCCGTCTAGCCCTTTCTCTGCAAAAATTTCTTCAAGAGCTTTCTCCTCACCTGGTACGCCTTACCATTCATGATGAAGTATGGTGTGGGACCTTTTGCCATTCTTTCAATATCGTAGCCTATTTCTGACATCACTATTGGAATATGTCTGTCAACGTATGGCCTTGGAGGATTTCTTTCAATTATGATGTTTCCATAAAGACCTTGAAAAATATGATCCTTTATCCCAAGGCCCTCGGATGCTGCATGATCATGGAAAAATGCTGTTCCCCAAGTATTCACGTTGTATTCCTATGTCCACTCACCGCCTGGTGGGATCATTGAACCTGCACCTACTCCTGTGATTATATTGACTGGAGATCCATCATGTTTAGGATCATAGTCGCTCATATGGGCATGGAAGCTGTGAGTCAGATCATGATTATTGATTACTCTGATTCGTAACAGGTCTTCCTGATTTACCATTAGAGTTGGCGTTGGAACTGTTCCGTTGTATGTCCAAGCATGCCAGACAGCAGTGTCTGATATTTGGATGTCTGTTTGCTCAATTATCAATGTGTACTCTTTTACAGGCTGCTCTTCAGCTTTAGCAATATGCGGCTGTAATCTGGATGCGCTTTGAGATTGAGCATCACCAACTATCTGTTTTTCAGTGATCAGATCTGGTAAAAGTTGAATGTTTCCTGTTGCTGTTATGACTAAAATTACAAACAGGATTAAAACTCCTGCAAAACCGAATTTTTTCTGCATGACTTGCTTTAATTTTCGTCCAATTAAATCACAAGCGGTTTCTCGTTTCTAGGAATTTTATGATTGATTCTTATACGATCCAATATTGCCTTCTGTAAACAAATTTTCAAATTAATGATAATATAAAAAATCCAGCTGTCGCATGTTTTTGTAGTTTGCATTGTCTTGCAGTGTAAACTGGTTAATTATATCTAATTTAGATGACATTTTTACATGCAAAAATTGATTCAATCACGAAAAATAACCGATGATGAAAGAAAGCAAGTCATTTTAGAAATCATATCTGACAAATACTGCAAACAAATTCTCCATAACACTCTAGAAAAACCCAAATCCGCAATGGAGATATCTGGTGAAAAAAAGATCCCAATCAGCACCGTATATAGAAGATTACAAACTCTTTACGATGCAAAACTACTTGCCATTTCTGGTTCTATAAATCAGGATGGAAAAAAATACTTTCTATATAAAAGCAAAGTGAAATCTATCTCACTTCAGTGTGATCTGGAAGTTACAACGGTAGAATTAGTTCCAAATGCGTCCAATATCTCTTAACTTTCATTTTTGTTTGATGTGTGATGATGGAAGAAAACCTAACTCCTAAAAGACAGGTCCGTCCTTTTAAAAAGGAACCTACTAGAAGCATTACCTATAGGCTGCCTGAGAAACTAGTTGCAGAATTAGAAACAGAATCCGTTCAGAAAGGTATCTCTCAAAATGTTCTAGTAAGACAAATTTTGGAAAAATATGTTCAATGGGATCGTTTTTCCAATAACCTTGGAATGATTCCAGTTCCTAAAGGAATTGTGGAGTCTTTAGGTGTAGAACTAGATGGAAAAGACATAGATGAAATAATCACTTTGATGTTTCCTGTCATCAAGGACACTGTTTTATTTATAAAAGGCGGTTATGATTTGAAGCGGTGCCTTGAAACATTGGAAGATTACATGAAGGCATCTGGGATGAATTCTGATCATCGGGTTGAAGGTGACACCCATACGTTTCTGATTCAACATGATTTGGGCCTAAAATGGTCAGTCTTCACTGAACAACTACTGACCCAAGTGTTTCGTAATTTCTTACCTGATAAAGAACTTAAATTCCAAACAACAGATAACACCCTAATCTTATCCGTATCATTAGGTTCTGATTTTAATGAGCATGATTATCATAATTGAAATTCAGTTGATCCTTTGAAATATTTGAACTCATGAGTCATCTCTATGAGATCGTCTGATCCCATTCAACAAAAAACACCTGTGGGAGAAATTATGAGTAATTCCGTTATTTCGGTTGACTCTTCCGTCACTGCAGCTGACGCTGCAAGAATGATGGAGGATACTGGCGCTGGCGCTGTTGTTGTTTTAGAGAACAACCTGCCTGTTGGGATTGTGACTGACAGGGATCTTGCTATAAAAATCACGGCTCATTCTTTTCCTGTTGACACTCCGGTTAGAAGAATAATGTCTTCTCCTCTGATCTCAATTGATCCTGCCTCCAATCTGTGGGTGGCATCTGATCTTATGTCTACAAGAAATGTCCGAAAATTACCTGTAATTGATGATGATAAAGTTGTTGGAATGCTTACCACAAGTGATCTTGTTAAACATATTGCAGATCATTAGAATGTGTTACACAACTGGCAATTTCTTTTATTACTAGTATGACTAGTGGGAAAAGCTTATTATAATTTGAAACATCATTTTCTTCATTATGGCAACTGAGCAATCACAAAAGATGATTACAGTCACAGCAAAAGCAGCTGAAAAAATCCATGAATTTATGAAGGAAGAACCCGAGTCTCCAGAATATCTTAGGGTATATGTTCAAGGTGGCGGTTGTTCTGGTCTGTCTTATGGAATGGGCTTTGAAAAAGCACCAGAAGAGGATGACATCGTCATGGAGGAAAATGGAGTCAAACTCCTAGTAGACAGCTACAGTGTCGATCATCTGCAAGGTGCAAATGTAGACTACATTGAAAGCCTAATGGGCTCTGGATTTAAAATCAATAACCCCAACGTCACAAAATCCTGTTCATGTGGTCATTCGTTTAGCACCGAATAAACAATTTCATTATTTTTAATTTATTTCTCTTCTAGCGGATGCGGTAGAACCGTATTTTCTGGAAAATTCCCTATTTGCTTAATTTTTTGCGATACCTTATATATCGAAAGCAGAGACCCAAATTATGAAAATAAAGGAGATGAATCTATGTCCGGTAAATCAGGAATTGTCAAATATCACGTTAAACTTTCCTACGAAGTTGATGGACTTGTTGAAAGAGCAGACATAATCGGTGCTATCTTTGGTCAAACAGAAGGACTGTTAGGCCCTGAGATGAATCTGAATGAGCTGCAACGGGTTTCCAAAGTGGGTCGCATTGAAGTTAATGCGAAATCCACATCGAACACCACCCTTGGTGACGCTTTAATCCCTATGAGTACAGATATTGATACCTGTGCATTAATCGCAGCAGGTATTGAGAGTATTGATAAGGTTGGTCCATTTGATTGCAAATTCAAATTAGAAGCAATTGATGATGTGCGTGCTGCAAAGAAGGAAGATATTGTAAGGCGTGCAAAAGAGATCAAGCAAAAATGGGCAACTAAAACTGTCAGTGAAGGTGAAAGTATGTTAAATGATGTTCATCAAGGTGATGCTGGAAAACTGGCAACATATGGGCCATCAAAACTGACATGTAGTTCTGGCATATTTACTTCTAATTGGGTCATTCTAGTTGAAGGAAGAGCTGATGTGATCAATCTCTTAAGGGCTGGGTATGATAACGCACTTGCAATAGAAGGTGCAAAAATTGATGAATCCATAAAAGAATTGTGCAATTCAAAAGACACTGTTGTTGCTTTCATTGATGGTGATAGAGCAGGGGGATTCATTCTCAAGGAACTCAAATCTGTAGTTACATTAGATTATGAGTTACGAGCAGACAAAGATGTTGAAGTTGAAGAATTAACCCCACAAAGAATTGATGAGATTCTAAGACCTGTTGCTGATGAAATAAAACATGGTAAATCAACACCGGTGCTCAAAAATGAAGATGATAAACCAGTTGCAGAAATGGCAGCAAAGGTTTTCTCAAATCTTAACGAAACTCTGGAAGCAGTTGCATTAGACGGTGATCAGAATGAAATATTCAAAGTCCCAATCAGTGAAGTTGTAAGTAAACTATCTACACAATCTGGAATAAAGTATCTTCTATTAGATGGAATTATCACTCAGAGACTCTTAGAAGGTGCCAAAAATGCTGGTGTTGAATATATCATTGGTCATAGAATTGCCAAACTGGCAAACTCTGATGGAATGACACTCAAAACGTTCAGTGATTTGGGCGTATCTTAGGATTTTTAGATGACTGAATTAAAAATTCAGCACATCCTAACTCTTTCTCATCTGCTGTCCAAAGGTGCCAAATACAACTATGTTTCTGTTACTACTTCATCACTTGGGAAGAGTATCCATAAATCTCAACAAGCAGCATCAAAACATCTTGTTGAATTAGAGCAAAATCAATTCATTGAGAGAATAATCAGTGGGAGAAACATATCTGTAAAGATTACTCCGAAAGGATTTTCTGAGATGGTAAAACTCTCATCCATTTTGCAAAAAAGTTTGGATTCGTCACCCTCACATGTTGAACTCAAAGGAAAATTGATTTCTGGAATGGGTGAGGGCGCATACTATATGGGATTGAAAGGATATACAAAACAATTCCGATCCAAAATTGGATACGTCCCATTTCCTGGCACTCTTAATATTTTGCTGGATCAAAAAATCCACCAAGAAGCAATAAAACAATTTGAAACTTTGGATGGCATTAAAATCGACAGTTTTTCAGATGGTAAACGAACATATGGTTGGGTCAAATGTTTTGCTGCCAAACTTAATAATTCTGCAAACTGTGAATTGATTATGCTTGAGCGTACACATCATGATGCCTCCATCATCGAATTAATCTCAAAATATTGTTTGAGAAAAACTGCCAAATTAAAAGACGGGTCTAAAGTTTCAATCAAAGTTTCAATCAATTCCTAAAGGCCGTGAATTGATTCGCCATACTCTCTTTCTATTTTAGAACTTGAGCTTTCTGGAATTGGAGACTGCAATCTTGCAACTTTTGCATCCAACCCTATCTTCTTACACCCTTCTGTGATGAATTGCTCTTGATGAACTTGGTCATAACCTAACGCGATAATCTGAGGCTTGACGTGTTTCACCGTCTTGAAAATATCGTCTTCTTGTCCTACCAGACAAAGATCTACCATGGAAAGTGAGTTTACTAATTCCTGTCTCTGTTCTTGTGTGTGAAGTGGTACTCTCTTCTTCATCTTTACTGCCGTGTTGTCCGTTGCCACAACTACGACTAGAACATCACCTAATTTCTTTGCCGTATTTAGCGTGTAAATATGACCTGGATGAATTATGTCAAAAACCCCGCCTGCTAATACTATTTTTAATGAGTCTCTGCCGATCTTGGTTAGTGTTTTTCTGTCTTTGTTCACAAGTTGCTTTTTAATTAGCACATCAATCTTTGAGTTAATTTCGTCATCCGACAGCATTCCTTTCTCTCTAATCGCCTCAAATGGCATCTTTCCCTGAATTTGGCTTACGTAAATAACCGAAAGAATTGTTTTTTCCCTCTTTTCCAACGCTTTTTGTATTTTTACTCTCTCTCTTTAATTCATCGCTAAAAATTACATTTTTGGATCAAGGCCTTTTGCCAATCTCAATGCGTCTACAAGGCCATCTGCATATCCTATACTCAAAATTGCCACCTCGTCTTGACCGTCTTCTAGAAATTTTTCTGCATCCTGAATATACAGCTCTGCATTTTCTAAAATCCCGTGAAATTCTTTCTGTTCGTTATAGTATGGTGTAATTTCTTTGAGTGCATCTCTTACCATTGGAACATATTTTTTCATCATCTGAGTTGAGATTTTTTCTGTTTTTTCACTGTTATCATACGGTTCATCTACACACTGACCAAATATTTTGAGTGCATCTGATTCTGTAAAGTGTAATCTTCCTGGAATAATTATTGTATGTGGTGGTTTGCCAAAATCCATCTTGATTAAATTAGAAATTTTTCCTGAAATTATTTTCTGATCCTTGAATCCAATTCTGGATGCAATTATTGCGTATGTGGACAAATTTACGACACTTCGCTTCTGTCCTTTTTCAGTTTCTACTAATCGCTCTAATGCATCTTTTGGATCTAAGAAGAAATCTCTATCTTGATTATATTCCAAAAGAAGTATGGTGTGATTCCCTTCAATGATATTTTTATAAATTACATAATAAGGGGTTGTAAGCGATTTAATTTCACTCATAATTGTTGCGATTCTTCCAATTTTGTAAAAATGCAAACCGCATTCGCCAATCATTGAAGTGAGTGATGAAGATGCATGAATAGAATGAGTCTCTATTTTTTCCTCAGTTGCTCTAGTTCTTAACTCAATATGTGTTGTTGCAATGTATGGGTCCCCATATGCTAATAGAACCACTTTCTTTTTCTTTGCATTTTCTAAAATCTCTTTACCGTCTTCAACCAACCATCTTTTTGCTAATATGAATTTCCCTTTTGTAGCATTTCTGATTTTAACCAAATCCGACTTTCCAATGGGACTAGTAAATTGCTCTAGGTAGATAACATCTGCATCTGACAACACATCTAATGCCTCACTAGGTATTGATTTGAATCCAGAAATTCCTAAGCCTACAAACCACAGCATTACTGAATATTTCTATCGTGGAGTCTTTTTAAATGCTGTAGGGTTTTTTTGAGAACCTCTATGCCTCTTAGATATTCATCTATTGAGACTCTCTCGTCAATTGTATGTGCCTCATGCGGATCACCTGGACCATATGTGACTACAGGGATACTCCATTGGTTACCTAAAACGTTCATGTCTCCCGTGCCTGTCTTTCTAATTAGGGTTGGTCTTGAATGTTCTACTTCCATGATTCCAAGAGTAAACGCTCTAACTAGTGGCGAAGTGTGTGATGCCTCAAATGGTTCCGTCTCATCAAGAATTGAGTAGAACGCCTCGACCTCTCTTTCTTGGGCAATTTCTTTTACCAATGTCGCAATTTTCTGCTCGATAGTCTTACAGTTCATATCTACTGGAATCCTGATGTCAAATGTGGTTTCACAATCTTTTGGTGTCACATTATGGCTTGTCCCGCCTTTAATTTCTGTCATTGTTATGGTGAGTAGCATGCCTTTGGATCTGCCCTCTTGGTTCATCTCTAATCTTTCTTTGAGCTCTTTTACAAATATCATTGATTCTTGAATTGCATTTTTTGAAAGCCACGGTGCACTTGCGTGAGAGCTATCGTCTACACTGATTTTAAGATTAATTGCCAATCTTCCTTTGTATGCTATTGTAACTTGTTTGATTCCGCTTGGTTCTCCAAAAACTGCATAATCTATGCCCATATCTTTTTTTACAAGATTTTTGATTCCTGTGGCATTTCCTTCTTCGTCTACAGCTCCTACAAAAAATACGGTCCCATTGTTATTCGGAATTGATGCTGCAGCAAACAACATTGCCATCAATGGTGCCTTTGCATCTGATGCGCCACGTCCATAAAGGGAATCTCCTTCTTTTCTTACTTTGACTTTTCCTGGAACCACATCCATATGTCCACACAACATGATCTTTGGCGATCCGGATCCTTTCTTTGCTATTATGTTTCCAACTTCGTCAATTTGAATATCCTCAAATCCCAAATCATCGCATTTGTCAGCTAAAAACTCTGCCATTGGTTTCTCACTAAGCGATGGTGTGTAAAGCCTTAATGCTTTTTCAAGCATCTTCACTGCAAATCTTGGTGTGACTGTAAAATTTGTGTCCAATTCTTATTTGTCTATCTTCCGTGCGTAATCAATCATTGCTGATGGGATGTCTACATTGCATACTCTTACGGTGTTCTTGTATTCGGTTGTGTTGTTTACCTCGTGTACGACCAATCCTTTATCACTGCTTTCCATCAAATCTATGCCTACAATGTCTCCTTGAACTGCGTGCTTTGCCTTTATGCACATTTCTTCCATTTCTGGAGTTACCCTACAAGGTTCAGCGGTTCCTCCAAGCGCCATGTTGGTTTTCCAGTGCTTGGAAATTCTGTAAATCGCTGCAACTATTTTATCTCCTACCATTATAGCTCTGATGTCTCTTGGTGGCCTTTGTACGAATTCTTCCAAGTAGTGAATCTGATAAATCGGATACATATTTTCTCTACTCTCAAGAATGCCATCTGCAGAATCAATATCGTTTAATTTTGAAATTAATCTTCCCCAGCTACCTACTGTTGGTTTGATGACTCTTGGAAATCCCTGAGTTTGCAAAGCCTCCAGCGCAGATTCTTTTGAAAACGCAACAGTTGCATCTGGTGTTGGAACTCCAAATTTTTTTAATAACATATGTGTAAATAATTTATTTCCTGCAAAAATACCTGTGTTGAGACAATTGATCACTTTGACACCAAGCCCCTCAAGTGCTGCAGTGGAATGAACATTTCTGTAATAGCTCACACATCTCTGAATAACTACTCCGTAATCCTCAGGTCTTTTTTCTAAATCCAATGCTAATTTCTTGCAATCCACCATCTGTATGTCGATGTTCTTTTTTTTACCAGCTTCTAACAGGGCTTTTTCTTCCCAGCGGATGGTGTCATAAAGAATAGTAACGTCAGGACTCACTGTCCCCAATCCTCGCCAACCGTTTGGGCAGGCTTTAGTTGGAAACCGTCTGAACTTTTTTCTAATTCAAAACTTGCGCCACATTCCGGACATGTTACAATTTCACCTTCAAGTGCATCACTTGGAACAGAAATATCTGCATCACATTCTTCACATTTTGACATGTTTTATCTCAGTTTATCCTCTTTATTTATCATTAATTATCTTTTTTTCAAGTCTATCTTCCAATGGTATCTCGATTAGATCTCCCATTCTTAGATTCTTTAATCCTGACGCAACTGCCTTTGCACCTTCGTCGTCTTTTTCCAAACCTAATAATGACATTAAATATGCCGCACCTGTTTTCCCTGCTAATTCTCCAAAGACAATTCTTCGTCTGTTTCCAACTGCTCTAGGTGGGATCGGCTCATATGCCGCAGGGTTTCTAAGGATTGCTGCAAGATGTGTACCTGCTTTATGCTTGTATGCTGAGCTGCCAACAATTGGTTTAGAATCATAAGGAGCAATTGACGTGTACTCTTCAATCAGCCTAGATAGATCAAGAAGCATGTCCAATCGCAAGTCATTTGGTGATTTGTAAAGATATGTCAAAGCAACTGCAACTTCTGCAAGAGGTGGGATTCCTGTCCTTTCCCCAATCCCGTCAATAGTAGTGTGGATTTGATCAACCCCTGCATCACATGCCGAAAATGCATTTGCAAGCGCAAAACCAATGTCATTGTGAACATGTGCATCTAATGGAACATCTACCACCTCTCTGACTTTTTTTACAAAATTAAACATCCCAATAGGACGTAAAATTCCAACAGTATCTGGAAGACTAATTCTATCAACACCTGCTTTCTCTATTGCCTTACACACTTTTAGTAAAAATTCGGGATCTGCCCTGCTTCCATCTTCTACAGTAAATCTGATTTTAAGACCATGAGACTTTGCATACTCTACAGTCTCTACGGCTCTCTCAAGTGCTTCTTCTCTTGAAATTCGAAGTTTATCTTTTAGATGTATGTCTGAAATTCCCAAATATGCTGCACACCACTTTGCATCGCAATCTAACGATACATCTATGTCTTCTTTGAGCGCTCTGCCATGGGAAACAATGTCTGCTTTTAATCCTTGCTTGATGATTGTCTTAGTTGCCTCTTTATGGTCACCTGATACCACCGGTGATATCTCAATTTGATCCACGCCAAAATAATCTAACATCCATGCAATCTGGATTCTTTGTTTGTTTGTAAATGAAACACCAGGATGTTGTTCCCCTTCTCGTAAAGTACTATCTAATATTCGTATTTTCTTTGGGGTTTTGTCATATGCGTTGTAGATGTTTGCATAGTGATTCGGATCTTTCATTACTGATATCGGTGACCAAAATAGATGATATAAACATATTCGTACTATCTTCGTTGAAAATAACTGATAATGATCCTGAATTAGTTCATTATTGAAATTATGATACGAAAGTCGTTTTAGACTATCTTTCTCAAAATTATCACAGTGTTGGTATCTACAACACCTGGAATTTTTCTTAATGCGTCAATTGTGTTATTGATCTCAGAAATACTTGAACCGCTCATTATTGTTGTGATGTCATACTGTCCTGTGATCTCATAAACTGTTTTTATCCCGTCCAACTTTGCAAGCTTCATAGAGACTTTGGATGTGTCCATTGCAGAGTCTACTGAAACTAAAACAATCGCACTTGTGGTGTTTTCCTCACCAAGCTCCAGTGTGAATTTTTTAATTGTTTTGTTGTCTACTAGATTTTTCACACGCCTTCTAACTGCTGATTCTGATAACTTTAATTTTTTTCCAATGTCTACAAATGATTCTCTTGCATCTTCCTTGAGATAACCGATGATTTTCTCATCTATGCTATCTTTATACATTGAGTCTTTTCTCCTCTTCAGTTAGTACTTTATCTAAAGTATCTAAAACTTTTGTTATGTCTTCCTGAGATATTACCAGTGGGGGAAGAATTCTTAGTATGTTTCTACCTGAATATAACATGAGAACTCCTTTTTTTATCAATGACATTAAAATATCTCTTACTTCGAATTTCATCTCTACCCCTATCATCAGTCCCATTCCTCGCACTTCTCTGATTATGGTGTGATTCTCTTTTAGTTTCTCTAGCCCTTCTCTGAATACCTTCCCCATCTTTTCAGAATTTTCAATTAGCCCGTCTTCAGTTAGTGCCTTGAGTGCTGCAACTCCTGCTGCGCAAGACAACGGGTTGCCACCAAATGTAGATGAGTGTTCCCCTTTGCTCATTGCAGATAAGATGTCCGGTCTGACAAGTGTGGCCCCCATTGGAACTCCTCCTGCGATTCCTTTCGCAAGACACAGAATGTCTGGAGATGTATTCCAATGATCACAAGCCCAAATTCGTCCCGTTCTGCCAAGTCCAGCTTGTATTTCGTCAAATATTAGCAGAACTCCTTTTTCATCACAAAGTTTTCTTGTTTCTTGCAAAAATCCTTCAGGCGCAACGTTGATTCCGCTCTCACCCTGTATTGGTTCTAAAATTACAAATGCAGTATCTTCATCAATAGCTGAACGAAGTGATTCAATATCGCCAAATGATGCAAAGGAAACTTTCTCAACAAGTGGTTCGAATGCTTTTTTGTATTTTGGATTAAATGTTAATGATAATGCTCCCATTGATTTTCCATGGTAGGACCCCTTCATTGCAACCATTCCTTTTTTGCCTGTAAACTTTCTTGCAAATTTTATAGCTGCTTCAATTGCTTCTGCACCGCTGTTGTTTAAATGAACCTGCGTGAGTCCTTTTGGTGCTAGTCCGATAAGTGTTTTCAAAAATTCTTCCCTTGTCTTGTTATATAATGAACTGTGAACCGTAATGATCTTGTCAATCTGCTCTTTGATTGCGGTGTTGACTCTTTGATTTTGATGGCCTACTAGCGATACTCCGTATCCTCCCATACAATCAATGTATTCTTTTCCATCTATGTCCCATACATGACATCCTACTCCTTTTTCAATTGTTACTGGAAATCTCTGATAGAGGTTTCCTATGAATTGATCTTCACTCATTTTTTATCACCGTACAGTTATCATGTGCAATTGCCGATGATATAGGATTTTCTTTTTGACCGTTTGCAATCAGCGCCTCTTTGACTCCCATATCTAATGCTTCAGTGGATGCAAGGATCTTCTTTTCCATCCCTGGACCAATTTTCGGTCTGATCTCTTTGGCTTTGGCGAGTGTTAGTTGCGTAACTAGTTTGTCATCCATTAGTAATCCGTCTACATTTGTGATGAATAATACCTTGTCACAATCCACTTTGCCTGCTACGTACGCTGCAGCTCTGTCTCCATCAACGTTGAGGAATTCTGATTCCTCGCTAATTGCAATGGGTGAAATTACAGGTGTTAGCCCTTGTTCCAAGAGTGATTTGATAAACTTGGCGTTGATGCCTGATATTTTTCCAGTATATCCGCCGTCAATTGCTTGCTTTCTGCCTTTTTCATTCATTATGAGAAGTTTCTTTTTTCGGTCTGCTTGAATTATTTTTGCGTCTACTCCTGAAAGGCCGATCGCATTAACGCCGTTTTTTTGAAGCATCTGAACTATTGTTTTGTTTATTCTGCCAGACATCACCATTGTAAAAATTTCAGCAGTTTCTTTATCGGTATATCTGCTCTTGATTCCGCTTGGGGATGTCACAAATCTTGGTTCTTTTCCCAACTGTTCGCAAACCTTGGTGACTTCTTTGCCTCCTCCGTGAACCAGAATTACTCCTTCACTCTCTGCAATTTTCTTAATATCTGTGATTATTGATGGATGGAGATTATCAACAACACTTCCACCAATCTTGATTGTGATCATTTCTAAACAGGAGTCAATGGGGTATATCTCAGCCCGTCCATTTCATCAAAACCGCACATCACATTCATGTTTTGAATGGCAGAGCCTGCTGCACCTTTCATTAGATTATCTGATGCAGACATTGCAATCAATCTGTTGTTATCTTCATCTATGTCAAATCCAATATCACAAAAGTTTGAACCGACAAGGAATTTGGGATCTGGAAATTTGTATAACCCTTTTTTATCTCGAATCAGTCTGACAAATTTCTCTTCACCATAAGCTTCGCGATATAATTTCCACAATTCCTTCTCTTCAATATCTTTTTTCAAGAATGTGTGATTTGTGCACAATATGCCTCGAACTACATCCACTGCATGTGGGCTCATTGAAACATGGATTTTTTTCCCTGCAATTTCACTTAGTTCCTGTTCGATCTCACCAGTATGTCTGTGCTTTGCTGGTTTGTATGGCCTGATGACCCCTGCTCTCATCGCATGTGCTGTTCCTGAACCTGACCCTGCCCCTGACGAACCGATCTTTGAATCAACTATGATATGCTCAGTGTCTATGATGTCATTTCTAATTAATGGTGCAAGTGCAAGCATTGATGTTACTGCCATGCACCCTGGGCATGAAACAAGTTGTGCCTTCTTGATCTGTTCTCTGTGTAATTCGGGAACCCCAAAAACTGATTTTGCTAAATAATCTGGGTGTGGGTGTTCCCAGCCATACCACTTGTCATACGCTTCCTGGTTATGAAGCCTGTAATCTGCGCTTAAATCGATTATCTTGATTCCTCTATCATAAAGTGCCTTTACGATTTCAGTTGCAGTCCCATGAGGAACCGCTGTGAACACTACGTCACATTTGTCAGTTAACTTGTCATAATCTAATTCTGAAAAAGTCAGATCCGTAAAACCTTTCAAGCTAGGTTGAATTCTGTGAAGATACTCTCCAACATGTTGTCTTGATGTCACCATGCTGATCTCAACGTCTGGATGATTGACTAAAAGACGAAGTGTCTCTCCGCCTACATAACCTGATGCACCTACAACGCCTACTTTCAACATAAACCTCTTCGTGAAGAACTATAATTTATTTCCTAATGTAATCTAGCGCAAATTTTACCATTTCTTGCGGTATATTTCGTTGTGCTACTCTTGCCAGTCCCTTGAATTCGACAGTATTGTTGACTTCGTGAATGACTAGGCCATTCTTGTCATCCTCCATCATATCGATGCCCAATATTCCGCCTCCCATTGCTTTTGATGCTTTTATTGCCATGTCTTCCATCTCTTTTGTGATCTCACAAAGTTCTGGATCTGCACCCAACGCGATATTTGTCTTAAATCCTCCTGATGATTTCCTATACATGGCTGCAACGGCCTGGTCTCCTATCGTAATAATTCGGATGTCTCTTGGCGGTCTTTTGACTAGTTCTTGCAAATAGTAAATTCTATCATGTGGACTGTCTGTGATGTCTCTGATTTCAAAAACTGCCTCCATCGTGTCTTTGTCCTTTAATGGCATTACTCCTCTTCCCCAGCTTCCAATCACTGGTTTGATTACAAGGGGAAATCCAACTTTCTCTAAATTCGTTGCCGCACTCTCACTTGAGAATGAAAAGTATGTTTTTGGTGTAGAAATATTGTGCTTTTTTAATAGTAATGTCATGAACATTTTGTTTCCACAAACATTTGCAACTTCAAACCTGTTTAGTACTGGAATATCTAAAAATTCTAGACTTGCTGTAAAATGGAGGCCTCTGAAATAACTAACGCACCTTTCTAGGACGACATCTCCCAAGCCATAGTCTTCTTTTTTACTGTCTGTGTTGATCTGAGTAATTTTTGCATCTAACATAACTACATCATGTCCTAGATCTGATGCTTCTTTCTGAAGCATCTTTTCTTCCGCCCTTAGGCGGTCAAACACTATGCAGATCTTTGACATTATTCTCCCCAGTCTTCGCCTACGCTTTCTGCTTGCTTAAGCTCAACATTTGATCCGTTTTTTTTTGCGATTTCAAAGTCAGCGCCACAATCAGGACAGGAGACTATTTCTCCAACTGAGGCATCGTCTGGGATGTTTATTGTTGCATCACATTCTGGGCAATTCATATTTTTTTTGACCTTTTCTTTTGTAATTTATTAGCTTCTGTAGACTGCATTCCCCATAATTCTACAAATCCTTTGGCCAATCTCTGATCAAATGTGGACTCTGTTCCATACGTGGCAATCTTGTGACTATATAGCGAGTTATTGGACTTTCTTCCGACAACTCTGAGACCACCTTTGAATAACTTGAGTTTTACAGTTCCAGTGACTGATTTCTGTGATGCTTCAATGAATCCATCTAAATCTGTTCTGAGTGGATCTTGCCATAATCCTGAATATGCCAAATATGCCCACTCCTCATCTATCATTGATTTGAATTTATTCTCATGTTTGGTATGTACCATCTTTTCCAAATCACTGTGCGCTTCAATTAGGCAGGTTGCTGCTGGGGTTTCATAGACTTCTCTTGATTTGATTCCGACAACTCTGTCTTCAATATGATCTACAATCCCAACACCAGCGTCTCCTGCTCTCTTGTTCACATATTCGATTAATTTCTGACCTTCCATTGTCTTTCCATCCGCGCCTATTGGAATTCCTTGTTGGAACTGTATCTCCAAATATGTTGGCATGTCTGGTAAATTTTTTGTTTTAACCCAAATGAATGCGTCATCTGGCGGTTCGTTGTACGGGTTCTCTAATACCCCGCCTTCAATTGCACGTCCCCACAGATTTTGATCAATGCTAAATCTTTTTGCAACAGCATCGATTTCTATTCCGTGTTTTTTTGCAAATTTTAATTCAGTTTCTCTGTCTAGATTCTTATCTCTAATTGGAGCTATGATTGGAAGATCAGAACCAGAACGTAGCGTGATATCAAAACGCACTTGATCATTTCCTTTGCCAGAACAGCCATGTGCAAGTGATGTGACTTTCTCTTTTTTTGCAATCTCTAACACTTTTTCTGCGATAAGTGGCCTTGCTAGAGCTGTTGCAAGACAGTATTTTTTCTGATAAAGCGCATTGGCCTTGATTGCTGGAAAAATATAGTCTTTGACAAATTCTTTTCGTGCGTCTATGTTGTAGTGTTTTTTTACCCCGAGTTTTTTTGCTTTGGCTGCAATTCGTTTACTGTCGTCACCCTGCCCGACATCTACCGTCACTGTGATGACATCCATGTCGTGTTCTTCTTGTAGGTATTTTACGACAACCGACGTGTCCAATCCGCCAGAAAATGCAAGGATTCCTTTTTGAGTCATAAAACATCTTTCCAGTCGTAATTTGGAATTTATCTTTTGTGTTGGATGGATAATTATTTTGAGAAATTTCTGACTAGCTTGAGCTAAAATTCGATGATTATTTAACCGTGAAATATAACGCTGTTTTATGAAGACTCGTTCATTGATTTTTTCCAGCATTGTTGGGGTCGTTTTACTTTCCGCACTAGGAATCGCTCTTACTTCTGATGATGCTGTATCTGAAAATAAGATCCGCATTGCCTATTTTCCGAACATAGGGCATGCCATTCCGATCATCGGGATGGAAAAAGGCTTTTTTGAGAAAAGTCTTGGTGATGATGTTCAAATTGAAACTAGGGTTTTTGATAGCGGGCCTCAGGCAATAGAATCATTGTTTGCAAATTCGATAGATCTTGCTTATGTGGGGCCTGGCCCTGCAATTACTGGATTTCTGAATTCCGATAATCATAACATAAAGATTCTTGCCGGTGCGGCCAGTGGAGGTGCCAGTTTCATCGTCCATCCTGATTCTGAGATAACATCTGCGTCTGACTTTGCAGGAAAAAAAATTGCGGCACCTCAAATTGGAAACACTCAGGACGTCTCACTTAGAAGCTACCTGTCTGATAATGGACTAAAATCAGCTGATAAAGGCGGATCTGTGACTATCTACAACATTCCAAATTCTGATATTTACACGCTATTTGTAAAAGGTGACATTGATGGCGCAT
This sequence comes from Candidatus Nitrosopumilus sp., assembly GCA_020431995.1. Lineage (GTDB taxonomy): Archaea > Thermoproteota > Nitrososphaeria > Nitrososphaerales > Nitrosopumilaceae > Nitrosopumilus. The sequence continues at coordinate 2,007 of JAGQHE010000023.1, read as the reverse complement.
GGGTTGCAGAGCCATGGGCAACCATTTTGGAAACCGAACTTGGTGGAAAAAGATTATTCCATGAAGAGGAACTGTGGCCAAACAAAAAGTTTGCATCTGTTCTTCTAATTGGGAATGCTGATTATGTTAAGAAGCATCCGCAGGTGATTTCTGATCTCTTGACCTCTCATCATGAAACAGCCGTTTGGATCAATCAAAACCCCGCAGACACTGGAATTCTTTTTAATAATTTTCTAAAATCACACTTTGGAAAATCCTTGCCTTACAATGTTGTTGACGTTGCACTGTCTAATCTTGTAATTACTGACGATCCTCAGCGTGACTCTGTTTACTTGTTTGCAAAAAAAGCTGATGTCTTGGGATACTTGGGAAGAAATGGCTATGATTTGACCGGAATTTTTTATTCTTTTGATTCAAATTCTGGGCTGGATGGAGACAATTAGATGACCAAACTTGAAGCACAAAATATTGTAAAATATTTCAGTCATGACTCTCACAAACTCAAGGCTTTGGGAGGAATTGATCTCAAAGTTGAGGCAGGGGATTTCGTGTGCTTGGTTGGTCCCTCTGGGTGTGGAAAATCCACTTTTTTGCGTATAGTCGCAGGCTTGGAGAAGCCTGATGAGGGACAAATCCTCTTTGATGGGCATCCTGTTGATGAAACCGGACCTGAAAGAATCATGGTCTTCCAGGAAGGAGCATTGTTCCCATGGCTCAAGGTCAGAGACAATGTAGAATTTGGGCTGAAAATGTCAGGAATCCCAAAGGAAGAGAGAGCGAAGATATCTCATAGATATTTGGACATGATGCAACTGACCAAATTTGCGGATTCGTACACTTTTCAACTTTCAACTGGGATGAAGCAAAGAGTAGCTATTGCTAGGGCGCTTGTGATGGATCCTGACGTGTTGTTGATGGATGAGCCATTTGCGGCGCTTGACGCCCAGACCCGTGATTTGTTGCTGGTCGAAATGCAGCTGATTTGGGAGAAGACAAAGAAAACAATTCTGTTTGTAACTCACAGTGTCTCAGAAGCTGCAGTACTCGGAACCAAAATTGTGATTTTTAGCAATCGTCCCTCTGTAATTAAAAAAGAAGTCGATAATGATTTTCCAAGGCCTAGAGTCACTGAGGACGAATCCTTGCTCAGACTTCAGCAAGATATCTTGAAAGAACTCAGACCTGAGGTAAAGAAAAGCAAACAGTGATCGCCATGGCAAAAAATTTCACACCTCATAGAATTGCGTTTTATATTGGAATAGTTGTGGTTTGGCAGCTTGTCTCGATGGGAGGAGTTTGGCCTGACAATATCTTCCCATCCCCATATGAAGTGGCTGAAGACTTGGCATATGGCGCTGCAGAAGGCACCCTATTCTATGGGATTGCAACCAGTATGTGGAGGCTGCTAATCGGTTTGGCGATAGCAATTGCCGGCGGCATTGTGCTTGGAATTTTTATGGCAAGAGTCGAAGTGGTGAACCAAACTGTCGGGTCACTAGTTCTAGGACTGCAATCCATCCCTTCGGTCGCATGGGTTCCTCTTGCAATACTTTGGTTTGGACTGACTGATGGCGGAATTATTTTTGTCACTGCAATTGGCGCGGTTTTTGCGGTCACCATCAATACCTATACGGGAGTCAAGAACATCAATCCTCATTTTATCGAGGCTGCAAGGAATATGGGGGCAAAGGGAACCCAATTAATCACGGCTGTGCTGATTCCGGCGGCATTCCCGTACATGATTTCAGGCTTTAAACAAGGCTGGGCATTTGCATGGAGAGGCGTAATTGGCGCAGAACTGCTGTTCTCATATATGGGGCTGGGCTTTCTGCTCAATGCCGGCCGTTCCCTGACTGACGTGTCTCAGGTAATTGCAATAATGATTGTGATTATGGGCATTGGCCTGGTCATCGACGGACTTGTCTTCAAAAAACTGGAAAACAAAGTAATGTCAAGATGGGGACTGCGATAGATCTCTTCCGGATTCTTGTATGTGCTGTTGCCGGA
>JAGQHE010000022.1 GCA_020431995.1 Candidatus Nitrosopumilus sp. | reverse complement strand
TTTCTTTGCCAATTATTTAATTCAAAAGTTTTTCATTAAGCTTGTGTCTGGTTACCTTATGGGTGTTATCAAACAAGTAATTGTAGTTAGAACTGATCTTGATATGGGCAAAGGAAAGATTGCAGCACAAGTAGGACATGCATGCGTTCTTGGTGCTGAGCATGTGAGAAAATCGCATCCTGAATGGTATGATGAGTGGTGGAACGGGCAAGAGAAAGTCGTTCTTAAAGTTTCAGGTCTAAAAGATCTACAGGAAGTAAAAAGACATGCAATTGATCTTAATCTTCCTTGGTCAGAAGTAACTGATGCAGGACATACTCAGATAGCTCCTGGAACCACTACTTGCATCTCTATTGGCCCTGCTCCTGAAAACTTAATTGATAAAATAACCGGTGGCCTAAAATTACTGTAGGTTATTGGGAATGAGATATAACAAGGTTTAGTGGTTTTTTAGTCATGAAGAAAATCGGCGTAATTGTTTCGATATTTTTTGCAATAATCATGCTGACCTCTCTGGCTGCCGGCGTTCTTCTAAATAAATCCCCATCACCATCTGAAAACTCTGAAATAACACTCACTGGAACTCCTGCTGATAATTTTCCTGATTCACAACGTGCACAATTTTGCGGATCTGGCACTGCAAAGTCAACTGATTATGTCCAAGAATTTTCGATTCCTACATTATGTACAAATCCATTAGCTATTGTGACTGATTATGATGGAAATGTTTGGTTTGCTCAAACCAATACTGGCAAAGTAGCAAAATTTGATCCCGTCACTAAGATTTTCACTGAATATGATAATCCCTTATGGCCAAAAGGCGGGCGTTCAATGATGTGGGGAATAGATTATGCTCCCGATGGCTCTGTTTGGTTTACTGATGAAACATATGATTCCGTATGGAAGTTTTCAACACTTGATGAAAAATATGAGAGACTGTCATACCCATCAGAAGGAAATTCATTGCCTCAGAGACTCGAAATTGACGGATCTCAAATCATAATTAATGATTTTACTGGAAATAAACTAACATTCTTGGATCCGACTCAATCTGGAGACGATGTAAACTATCTCAGCATTCCATCACCTGTAGATAATTCGGTAACCGCAGATTTTGCGCTGGATGCAAATAACAATGTCTGGTTCACAAATTGGTTATTTCAGCAAGGTGGAGTTTTAGTAAAATTTGATCAAAATGGATATCTTGATTCTGTTTCAAACTCTAAAGAAAAATCTCTCCCGCTGCTTGATTTTATAGAAATATTTGAATTGCCACCAGAATTACTCACTCCTAACGGGGCTGTAGTTGCAAATGATGGGACTATTTGGCTTGCAGATACAACTTCATCGTATTTCTTTAATTTTGATCCTGTGACCAAAGAATTCACTCAATACGTGACATCAGATCCACTGCTTGACACGTATGGAAACCAGACAGGGATTGTCAAAACTCCAATTTCTAGACCTTATTGGATTGAATCCGATGCTCAGGGGCGAATTATTTTCAATACCCAAACAGCAAATAATATCTCTGTGATGGATCCTAAGTCTCAATCCCTTGTAGAATACCATGTCCCTTCAAAGAATCCTAGCTGGGGTGACTGTGATCCTGGGACTGGTATGATGTTGGCAGACTGTGGTCTTGCTCAGATTTTTGATTTTACTGTGGATGGTACAAAAATATGGTTTACTGAATGGGTGGAAAACAACATCGGCGTGGTTGACACATCCATAGAATTGCCTCTGGATATTCAATTAGAATCAAATACTTTGATGCTTGCTCCTGGAGATTCAAAAGATTTTAAGATTACTGTATCTTCAAAACCACAAAAAGATCCATTGGGTTTTTCACTGATTCTATCGTCTACTCGTGATTTTCTAAATATTGATTTGCAAGATAACTCCACTGAATCATTTCAATTAGATCCTGATACTTCTCAGGTAATCATTGTTACTATCCACGTATCAGATGATGCTAAACCTGGAATGTACAAAATACTTGTAGGTGCCCAAGCATCTGATGTCGCAATAGGCAAATTTATCACAGTGACAATAGAGTGATACCAGATTTAGATTACAAAATTGGCATTTCAGTTTACAGTACAAACTTTGCTGGGATTGGAGGTAAAATCAGGGTGTCTCCTGATGATTTCCAAGTAAGAGAATTAATTTCCACAAAAGCAGAAAACTCAATTGGTGATCAAGATGGTTATGCTGTTTACAAATTGAAAAAGAAAAACATTGATACTAATCATGCTCTGTCTGGAATCTTTGCCAAAAAAGGAATACGTCTAAAATCTCTTGGGCTAAAAGATGCTTCTGCTGTCACTGAGCAATTTGTATGCTCCGGCAATAAAGGGCATGCAATTGAAAACTTCTCCACTGACAAATATGCTCTTGAAAAAATTGGTTATGTGAAAAAACCCTTATCAAAAAAAGACATGATTGGAAATCATTTTAAAATCAAAATCTCCGAGTGTTCAAACATATTGTCTTCGTTCACCGAATATGACAAAATTCTAAATTTCTATGGCTACCAGCGTTTCGGCTCAAAAAGGGCTGTAACCCACCTGATCGGAAAGGCACTTTTGAACAGGGACTTCAAAAAGGCAATTGACTTAATCTTGTGTTTCACGTCTGTATGTGACTCAAAAGAAAATACTGAAATTCGTGAAAAACTATCTGACACAGAAAACTATGAAAAATATTTTGATCAAGTTCCGCCACAAATGGATGTTGAAAGAATTGTTCTGAAAGAAATGATTGATCATGGCGAACCAATTCGCGCAATTAGAAAAATTCCTATTTCTTTAAGACGATTCTATATCCAAGCTTATCAGTCTTTTATTTTTAATCTGTCTCTAAGCTCTGCTTTTTTGGATGGTGAAAATCTCTTTGAAGCAGAATCTGGCGATGTCTGTTTTGATTTTAATGGGACAATCGGAAAATATGTGAAGGGATTGGATCAGAACTTGGCTTTGCCCTTTGTTGGCTATTCTTATTACAAAAAAACACGGTTTGATTACCATATATCTAAAATATTACAACAAGAAGAAATTTCACCCAAAGATTTCTTCATAAAAGAGATGCAAGAAATAAGCAGTGAAGGTGGTTTTCGACAAGCTGCAATTCACTGCTCTGATTATTCGGCATATGATGATACTGTAGAGTTTTCACTGTCCAGGGGCTCTTTTGCAACAATCTTGTTACGTGAAATTATGAAGCCTCAAGATCCAATTGCTGCTGGTTTTTGAGATTTGTTAGAAAGATGGTTCTGGATATCTTTTCATGCAAAACCATGATGGAAAATAAGATCTCTGACTATCCCTAACGTTGGCTGGCCATTTATTTGATCTTAATTAAAAAAATGCTTGAGGACGTTGTCTGTTTACTTGTTGTGTGTATGATATTGTATCTGAATTCATTGCAAACAACATTGTACAAATTAACAAAATCACTATCTAAAATCTGTAAAATCAAAATGTTCATTATGTATGTGTGATTAACTTTTCTTGCTGATTATAATTCCTGATGCCATTATGCTTGTTCCTATGATCATAATCTGAATTCCATATGTTGCCCAATTTGGGTTTGAATACATGAAAGATGCCTCCGGGCCTATCACTGATTGCCCTTGAAGATGAAAAACTATGCCAAAAATTACCGTTGTGATGCCTGTCAGTGTTAATGTCTTGCCTACTTGCATGAGTAATTTTGCATGCCTTCTATTAAAAAGGGTAAACAGAATTGATAATTTGACCAAATCATTTCTTGATTTGGTTTTTAATTATTTTCTTTAGACTCTATAAAATGTCTAATTGGAATGACATCTATGAGTCAAATGGTCATAGCTATGTGGGTCTGATACTGTTTGTTTCTGCAGCATCTCTCGCAATAATTTTATTTCTGATATTTCATCCTCAGATAGAGTCTATTAACAAAGAGTCCCCTATTCTGATTAACATCATGTTCGTTCCTGCTATGGCTGTAGGTTTTCTTTACGGCGTAAGAATTACTGAACGTGCTGTAAAACCATCGGAAATTAGAAGCCCTATGAAAAGATCAATTGTAAAGGTATTCCTGTTCTTTTTTGTTATGGGTGGAATGTTCAGCTCTGTAAATTTTGCCCTAAATGGAGGTAGTGTCATGCCAGAAATATCTATTTTGGATGATGGGCTTTTGCCTTGGATGGATAACTTCATCACTGCAAATGGCGGAGCCACATTTCTGATAATTACCAGTATTGGTTTGATGGCAGGGGCTACAAAAAGAATTGTTGGCATGGATACTGGATTCGTAAATAGAGTGGTGACTTTTGTTGGTACCTTTGTATTTTTTACAATGCTCGTATTAAGTTTCACAAAATCTGATCCCACATCCTCAGGTGTTTTCTTGTATACCTTCTACCAAGCAGGAATTGTAGGCGGTGCATTCTTTGCAATGAACAGACTCACAAAGAATCAAAACATGTTTGAAGACTTTGCTAATGGCTTCTAAATTATTTTTCTAGGTCTACATAAATTCCTGATATCTTATTGTTTATTCGATCCCAATACTTCTCGCATCCGTCTGTTTTGAAATCATTTTTTTTACACTCGTCGAAATGATGTGTGTTTTCTCTTTGCATGTTGTCTGCAAGAAGTCCATTTCCTCCAATAAATAGTGCGATAATCCCAATTGCTGCAAGGCTTGCAGACACTGCAATCATGCCATATCCTACATGTGCATAATTGTGAGACTCTTTCATTCATAAAAAATCAATACCTCTTGAATTTAATCTTTTCAAGTTTGGATTTTGCGTTCAGATATATCATATTGGCATGATTTTTGAGAAAATATAAAAAGAAAAGTCCTCAAAATCCTTCTATTGAGTATCCAAATTCTCCAATATGAGTTTCTTGGGCCTATTTCTCTTGATGAGTGGGGTCCACCAATGGAAAAATTAGTTTATCTGATTCTTTCAAGAGACAAGGATAAATTCAATATTCTGTATGTCGATGACTGTGGCAAGACTGACGAACAGTCTTTCTTTGTTCAACATCCTAATTTTAAATGCTGGGTAAATCATTCAGGTTCTGAAAAATCATTGTTTTTGGCAATATTGCCGTTGTTTGACTCTAGTGATTCCAGTAGAAAAAATATCGTGCATAAAATAATGACTCATTATAAGCCTCCTTGCAATCTGGATGATCTTCCTCCAACAAAGCCAGATTATTTGGTGAGAAAATCTGACGAGAAAAAGCCTGAGCAAAAATATGTGTGTCCTTGCTGTGGTTCTGATATGAATCCTGAACAAATCCTTGAAAAATCTACTGTTTTTCGCTGTATGAATTGTGGGCTAAGTGACACAAAACTTAATTGCTAACCTTATTTTGAACATCAAATAGCTGCAAGGTCAACAAGTCTATGGCTTTTTTTAAATGCTGAAACTCGTTAATTGAATGTATTTGCCCTTCGACCAATGCTCTCATCACTTTGACTGAATTTTTTTGATGATCATCAGAGGCAACAATTTCCATGGCATTTAACTTGGATAGCAGATTGTCCAGTTCTCTTATCATTTCATCTGATGGCTTGTGTTTGTCCATGAATTATCTGACATGATTTTGATATATGAATCGTTACAAGAGATCTTCATCAATTTTTTGAATTGGATCTTGATACTGCTGGCATGTGCATGTTGGGATTTGACACTTTCCTACCTTGATGATTGAATTACTCTGGCTGTTAGGTATGTGTGCCTCATCTGTATGATGGCATCTGTTGCAATTCATATCGAAAATCCCACCTGTCTGTTATTTAATCTGCAAGTTAAGGAATTAAAACTGCTCTGGCTTCAATCTCTGAGTTTTTTAATTTTTTGAGTGCTTCGTTTGCATCTTCTAGTGGGAATATTTGAGAAATCACCTCTATATTCCTCTCATCACATATTTTGATAACTTGCTCCATGTCTTTTGTTGAACCTATCAACGTGCCTCTGATTGTTTTCTCCTCAAACGCCATGAACGCAGGCCTTTCCCCAACTGTTGCAATAACTACAAGTCCACCTCTCTTTACTGATTTCATTGCGGTATCCGTGACAATATCGGCCGGCGCAAATACTATGGCAGCATCTAGTAAACCGTGTCTTTCTTTTAATTCGCCTAACAACTTATTTTGGTCTCTTGAAAACACCATTGCGTCTACTGCACCTAATCTTTTTGCAACATCAAGATGTTTTTCTGATCTGGAAAATGCAATTACGTCACAATTCTCAACTTTTGCAAATTGAACTGCCATGTGACCTACCCCTCCAATCCCAAATATCCCTATTTTTTTATGTGATTTTGGCTCTGCCGCTTTGACTGCCTTATATGCTGTAATGCCAGCACAAAACAGTGGAGCTGCATATTCTGGTTTCATGTTATCTGGAACTTTGGTTGCAAATTCTTCTGCCACCGTGATATATTCCGTGTATCCTCCTTTGAATGACTCCCCTGTGATCGTTGATGATTCACAAAGATGCTCTTTTCCTTCGTTGCAATATTGGCATTTTCTACATGCTTCTAAGAGGGGAGTGACTCCTGCTCTGTCTCCTATCTTGAATTTTGTTACATTATCTCCAACTTGAACCACTTTTCCTACAATTTCATGACCTGGAACTGTGGGCAGTGCAGGTGGGATTCCGATATCTTGCCAGTCTCCCTCTATTCCGTGAAGCTGTGAATGGCAAACTCCGCATGCTTCTATTTTTAGTAAAATCTCCTCAGGTCTTTTAATTTCATGTTTGTCGATCTGCATCAATTTTAACGGGTTTGTTTCGATCTGTGCACATTTTTCAAGTACCATTGCACGCATTTTTTCCATGCTTGCCAGAACAATCAATGAAATTTTAACATTCGCTAATCAATATCCATTCTTTGATATGCTTAATTGAGAAATTATCTTACAATTCACAGGTTTTCGAGGCTGACTTGTTAAAATGCTGTTGATTGCATAAACTGACGTTTTTCTATTTCTTGAGAACATGATGTCTATGTGGTTCATTAGAAAAATAAAGGACTAGATTGAATGTAACGGTGTGCCTGAAATTACAGATGACGATCGTGAGAGAGTCAAATTACTACATCTGATTACATCTTCTAAGAACGAATTCAAAAATCTTTCATTGGACCAACTAAAGAGACTGCAGGAGTTGGTTGAAAAAAAGGACTACAGTCATGACAAAAAAGCTCACAAATCCAAAGTAAAATTACTTGGGAAAATTAATGTACGAATCTATGAATTGACCGAGGGCAGAGGAACATGGGGTTAATACGTCAATTAGATACAAATATTCTAACATGTTTGATTAGTTGTGCCAGTAAATAACCTCATTCATGAGACAAGTCCTTACTTGCTTCAACATGCGCACAATCCTGTAGATTGGTATGCTTGGAAAGATGACGCTTTGAAAAAAGCAAAAGATGAGAACAAACCGATTTTCCTCAGTGTAGGTTATAGCTCGTGCCATTGGTGTCATGTTATGGCGCATGAATCCTTTGAAAATGACGAGGTCGCAAAATTCATGAATGAAAATTTTGTGAATATCAAAGTAGATAGAGAGGAAAGACCGGATGTTGATGATATATATCAAAAAGTTTGTCAGCTAGCAACTGGTCAGGGCGGTTGGCCACTGAGTGTCTTTCTTACTCCTGATCAAAAACCCTTCTATGTTGGAACTTATTTTCCTGTATTGGACTCTTACGGCCGTCCTGGGTTTGGAAGTATTTGTAGACAATTATCTCAAGCATGGAAGGAAAAACCGAAAGATATTGAAAAAGCCGCAGAGAATTTTTTGAACGCTCTACACAAAACTGAAGCAACTCATGCTTCATCAAAACTAGAAAAAATAATTCTGGATGAGGCTGCAATGAATTTATTTCAATTAGGTGATGCAACATATGGTGGATTTGGTTCGGCACCAAAGTTTCCTAATGCTGCAAACATTTCATTTTTGTTCAGATATGCCCATCTTACAGGTCTCTCCAAATTCAATGAATTTACACTTAAAACTCTTAACAAAATGGCAAAAGGTGGAATTTTTGATCAAATTGGAGGTGGTTTTCATAGATATTCCACTGATGCAAAATGGTTGGTCCCTCATTTTGAAAAAATGCTTTATGACAACGCATTGATGTCGGTTAACTATGCGGAAGCATATCAAATAACAAAAGATTCTTTCTATCTTGAAGTATTGCAAAAAACTTTAAACTTTGTTTTACGTGAGATGACTTCTCCTGAAGGTGGATTCTATTCTGCATATGATGCGGATTCTGATGGCATAGAAGGGAAATTCTATGTCTGGAAGAAGAATGAGATTAAAGCAATCCTTGGAAGTGATGCTGACATCTTCTGTTTATTTTATGATGTTACAGATGGTGGTAATTGGGAAGGAAATAACATTTTATGTAACAATCTAAACATCTCCACTATTGCTTTTAATTTTGGAAAATCTGAACAAGAGATTCGTAATATTTTGAATTCATGCACTAGGAAGTTATTGGAAATTCGCTCCACAAGAGTTCCGCCTGGTTTGGATGATAAGATACTAGTCTCATGGAACTCTTTGATGATAACTGCATTTACAAAAGGTTTTCGCGTAACAAATAATCCCAAGTATCTAACCGCAGCAAAAGACTGTGTGTCGTTTATTGAGCAAAATCTCCTTGTGGGTGATAAGCTACAACGAACCTACAAGAATAACACTGCGAAAATTGATGGCTATCTGGAGGATTATTCTTATTTTATTAATGCATTATTGGATCTCTTTGAAATTCAACCTGATCCCAAATATCTTAAACTTTCTTTGAGTCTGGCAAACTATCTGATCACCCATTTTTGGGATTCAAACAGTGACAGCTTCTTTATGACTTCTGACAATCATGAAAAACTAATAATCCGACCAAAAAGCAATTATGATCTGTCTTTGCCTTCTGGAAATTCAGTTTCGGCATTTGCGTTGCTGCGGCTGTATCATCTCTCACAACAACAAAATTTCCTAGATATTGCTACAAAAATAATGTGTTCTCAGGCACAAATGGCCGCCGAAAACCCATTTGGGTTTGGTTATTTGCTTAATGCTGTTGCTTTTTTTATTCAAAACCCAGTTGAGATCACTGTCATCAACACTGAAAATTCTGAAATATGCAAATCACTTCTCCTGACATATTTGCCTAATTCTATTATGATCATGATTCAAAACCCGGATCAATTGGTTGGTCTTTCTAAATTTCCATTTTTTGCAGGTAAGCTTTTTGAGGAAAAAACATCCGTTTTTATCTGTAAGGACTCCACATGCTCTTTACCCTTACATACCATTGATGAAATAAATTCGAGTCTTTAGATTTTTTTCAAATCCACTTCAATCATGCTGCCAACTTGAGGCCTTCCCATGTTGTCATACCTTGATTTTGGCATTGCTATTGTGATCTGTGTTTGCTGATATGATCTGATATTGACAGTTGGCTGTGCTTGTAATATTGCCTCTAGTAATGGCATGACCTGCTCTTTAGTTTCGGCGTCAAGCTTTTTTGATACATTGTCTATTATCATCTGTTTTTGTGAAATTGGTTCAGTTGAAACATTTTCAATTAATGTTAGTTGAACTATTTGGCCATTATCTACTATTTGTGTAATTCTAAATTCGTTTGTATCTGTCATTGTTTTGTTACGTTTTCCTGATGATTTATCTTTAGCGTATTGAAAAATACATCACGATTGCTGCAGTTGCTACTGCTGACGATACTCCTATCACAAAGATGATTTTACTTCCGTCTATGCTCATAATTCTAAATTTATGTGTCTGGAATTAAACTGTATGTGCCTTTTTGAATGCGCCCTCTGATGGTTTTCGCGTGTGCTTTGGAAAAATATGTTTTTGTCATTGCATAATCCGTCCATATTTTTACACCTATGGCCTAGATGTCCCTGAATATGCAAAACCTAGTCTGGTATGGCATTCTACGTTTCGGATCTTATTTTTTTTCAGCGTTTTCTAATCTGGTGGCAAGAATGGATTTTTTGATTAATGGGGCTCGCTCTTTAATGATGTGGTTGAATTCACGCATGTCTTCTAATCCTGGTGTCTGGTGCTGATTCTGGTATGCCTGTAAAAATCCGGAATATACACATCCTGTGATAATTCCAAATGCAGCATCTGAAATTGATTCGATCTCTGGCACAAAATTCTCCGCAATTTGCCTGTATGATTCTGACTCGCTAATGTAATAATCTATCAAACTGTCTATGAATTCCTTATTTTCTTTTGAAATGGCCATCACTTTCTCTTTCCACTGTTGTTTATTTAATTGTCTTTGGTTAATTTTTTATTTGTTCATGAATTACTTTCCACGTGCTATGGAAGTTAGAGTCTGATGCAGATTTTTTCCGTATATATGATTCCAAAAAACTGATTGCGGGTTATTTTGATCCTGACTATGGTGATATTTTTCCAAAAGAGAACTATGAAGAAATAACTGCATCTATGATGAAGAACCATGACTTAATCTTGGGTGGGATGATTATGGTGCCTCTTGTAAAATTTGGACTATTTGATACTGACTTGGATGTGTCCATATCTGATGTGGAGAAAAATGTAATTCGTGTGAACACTCACTTACAAAAATGGAAGAATTTCTTGTCTGAAACAAAAACTCGTTTTCATTCCGTTAGAATATCCCACACTGATCAAGACATGTTGACTATTACATTTGACGTTAGATTCTCAAAACCCGTCCCTCTGGACAAAACGTCTCTTCAAAATGAACTTTCTCCAACTATGGATTTGTTACAAAAACTTGAACTCTTGTGATTGGCTGTATGCTTTTTGATTGACCTCTTTATTCAAGGAAGGTGACTTAGTTTCCATTTTTCTGCCTCGTTAAAACAATTAAACCAGTCGATCTCTGTTTGATCCGAATCAAATTCGCCTGACTCATTTTTAAATTGCAAGTTGCACTTATTCTTCATGCTTTCAGATATCTGAATTACTTTTTGTGTCAAACCTCCTTGTGGGGCTGAGAACTTTTCTGGCTCATCATACGTTTTTATGCCGCTTTTGGCCGATTGAAATTCCAACAATCCGAGATTCTCATATTCATATGCTTCTTGAATCTGCGCATCCGATCTTATCTTTGCTGATTCATCCCCTGTTGTTATCCACTTGATATACTCCTCATCACTTTCCAACTGGGTTTGAGACGATAATTTGAATAACTCTACTGAGCTTTTGAATAACTTTGGAGGGGTTAACTTGTCATACCTGGAAATAATTTCTTTAAACTCTGCGATATGCTTGTCATAGTATTTTAGAAGATCTTCTTTTGTTATGTCTCCTTCGTCCCATTTGTTTTTCTCAGAATAAAACTTCGTTTGTAATTTCGCTACGTCATCCTGAATCTGTGCCAACTCGACTCCAAACTGGAAGCCTTTCTGCTTTATCTGATCTACTGAATAATTATATGCTATGATGGATATCATGATGATTGCGATGATAGATACGATGATGATGTTCTGAATCCTGTTTTTCTTCAAAGATAATCTATGTAGTTTCCATCCTCGTCTAATTTTAGTTCTATTTTAAACTCAGTGCCGCTGATAAATGACTCATTTCTAATCGTTCTGACCCTCCCAATTACTAGCTCGTAAGGCCAAATCTCAACCACTATGGACCCTACTTTTGCGATTGGCGTTTCTGTAATGGTCATGTCTTCCCGCTTTACGCCGTGTCTTTCCAACATGTGAATTGCATGGTCCAAAAGCGGTGCTGGATTATTGTAATTTAAAACCCAGACCGTTCCTTCATAATTGATTTTTTGCAATCTGAAAAATCTCACTCTTACTCATATAACAATTATACGCCTTGGATTTTGAACGGGTTTCTTGCGGACCACTAATTCCCAATTTAACAATACGCGGTAACCAGACTATTATCTAATCCAATATTTCCTGAACAATGAAAAACCAATCGTTAGGCTGAGTACTGTAAGAATAACAATCAAAGAATGCACAACCTCAATCTCATGGAAATCAGAGAGCAGCATTTTGATTCCTATGAATCCCAACATGATTGTAAGACCATATTTTAGATAAACCAATTTTTCAATCCCACGGCCAATTACAAAATACAAACTTCTAAGCCCTAGCACTGCAAAAATATTGGAAGTGACTATGATAAACAGGTCATCTGTGATTGCCAAAACAGCTGGGATGGAATCTAATGCGAACACTAAATCTGTAATTTCAACTGAAAATAATGCTACTAGCAATAACGTTGCAAATCGCTTGCCTTGTTTTCTGATAGTGAATCTTGAATGATGTTCAGACATTTCTATCGGGATGAACTTTTTCAGAAATCGAACAGAGAATGTTTTTTCGATTTCTAGTGTGTCTTTCTCTTTTTTTGCAATCATTCTAAGGCTTGTGAACAGAAGAACAGCACCGAGAACATAGATCATCCAATGGAATGTGTCCAAAAGTGAAACTCCTGCGACGATAAAGCCAATTCTCATGAAAATTGCGCCTATGATGCCCCACATCAAAACCCGATGCTGCAATACATGTGATATTCCGAGAGAGGTGAAGATAAGTACGAAAACCATGAGGTTATCCACACTCAAAGATTTTTCCAAAGCATACGCTGTAAAGTATTCTATTGTTTTGGTTTCGCCCAACATGAAGTAGATAGGAGTTGCAAACCCTATTCCCAAAGAGATCCAGACAGCCGTCCAAATTATCTCAACCTTGAAACTGTCTCTTGGTTTGGAAGATTTCTTGAAAAATCTATGAAAGTGATCTGAAAACAGATCTATGGAAATGCCTGTAATGACAATAATCGCAAAACTAGCCCAAAGCAAACCTGATTCCAAATTTATCGGTTCTCCAATCTAATTGCATAATTAATAGATAGCAATCATAATTTGATCGTCTTTAGCCTCCCATCTCTTGGAATCTTGCCTTTCTCATCGAACTAATCCTGAATTTATGATGTGGCATTCCCATACTGCGCATTCAAATTCCTGTTAAGGCTTAACACCTCATTTTGTGTTACTGCTGTTTTTTCTTGGAACATTTTCATGGTCTCACGTTTCATCTAGGTTTAGGGTTGAATTTTGTACGTAGAATGATGTCTCATTGACAGTTCTTGTGAAAATCTATCCAACAATCTAGGATCAACCGCCCTGTTGTCTTTGATTGTATGCTTTCAAAAGGTAATGAAAATAAAAAAAAGTGGAATTAGAATTCATTAATCCTTGATTCTAAACCGCTGTGAACTGACGATGGGGTTGATGGGAATTTAGTTCCTATTCTGTTTCCTGCAACAATGGCCGCTTCTTTTAGAATGCTGTCTGTTTCTTCATTTGATGAGATGTCCAATTCAAAACCTCCTCCAAATGACTCTGCTGTCATTCCTCCTAAAAGTTCGGACATTGTCTCAAATTCAGCTCCGGCCTGTGGGATGAATCTGCCTATGGCTGGGCCTATTGAACGCATTAAAGCAATTACAGGCCCTATCGTGACCATCGCGTCTCCAAGCTCGTTCATAGTTGATAGTCTTAATTGAACCTGATCAAGAGATAATTTGAGGTTGCCTATTAGTTTCTCATTTTTTCTTAACTCTACAAGCTCATTTGCAAGAATTTTGCCTGTGGTTTTGTCATGTCTTTGTTGAGCCTCCACAATTCGTTTGAATATCTTTGCATCTTTTTCTTGTAGTTTTTTGTGCATATGATCAATCTTTGAAATTGTCTGACCTAGTCTTCCAACCGATTGCTGTATTCGAGGTTTTAGTGGTGGTTCTTTTTTTATCATGCCATGAATCTGTTCGTTAAATCCAGTTTTTGGTGGTTTGTTCCAATTGTCTTGAAACGTTGGCATGATCATTTTGCAGAAACTTTTCTCTAATCCTTGGCAGTACACAAAAGTACACCAACTGAATAATCTTTTTGATGTGGTGATATTTTTTGATGTGATTGATTGATCTGTTCAGCCCGCCTGATCAAACAGTTAGTTTGGTTTGAATTACAATCAAAAATATCCTGCTTAATTAGTTTGGTCATGTATCGCTTCTTTGTTATGGTTGAAATCCAAAACAAATCATATTTGGTAACCCTGGCATCATTGCTACTCTTGTTCTACGTGGGGATCAACGGGACCGGAAACCCTGCATCCTTTGCCGATGCATCAAAATCAGTTAATGACATGCAAAGTGTTAAAGAAAAAACACAATACGATGCAGAAAGAGTTTACTCTGACGCAATTGCCAAAGCTAAGCTAAGTTATGCCAAGAATGTCGAACTTGCAAAAGATAATCCTGACAAATTAAGGCAGGCAAAAATTGACTACAACAAGGCAATTAAGATTGCAAAAGACACTATGAACAGAACACTATCGTCAGCAAATGAACAATACAAAAAATCAATGGCTTCTAACATTGCTCCCTCTGGAAATAATTCAGACATTAAAAAAGCAAAGTTAGATTATGCTAAAACGATTAAAGATGCAAAGAGGTTGTACGATAGTTACTGCTCAATAATAAAGTCCAACTATGAAAAAACATTACAAACTGCAAAAACAGATTCGGCGAAAGAAAAAGCCGAATCCACGTATGAATTCCAGCTAAATACTGCCAAAAATGTTTACAACAAAACCCTGATTGATGCAAAGCAATCTCTAGATAATCTGGTTGCTAGTGCCAATTGAGGCCTAGTTTGCCAAACAAAATCCGACGCCGCAATATGAAATTACCAAACTATCTAAACTATGTTGCTTGCTCTTCAAGTATGTTAATAATTGTGTTATTCTGAGCCTACAACGTTTAACGTCATTGTGCTTACAACTCTTGACAACTTCCTAATCGTTGCAATGACTTTCTCGAACCCTTCTTGATCTTGTGTCTGAACTTCGGCAATTACGTCATATGCCCCAAAAGTGAGATATGCGTTAGTGATATCTTGCATTTGTTTTAACTCATCAACTATGTATTCCTCGGAACCTAGATCACAATTCAATAAGATGAACCCTTTATGCATAGTTTATTCTTGATATAATTTAGAAAGTTCGACTCTTTAAGCTTTACAGTGCTACCATCTGCTGCGGCCGCCGTAGCTGTTTCTGCTTTCGCCATCGTTGGATCGTCTTCTGACTCTGTCATCTCTTGGGTTTCCTCCTCTAGAGCCACCGCCATATCCTCCAGAACGCCCGCCTCTGGAATAGTTTGATCTTGATTGGCCTCCATATCTTCTTGACGGTGTCTGTCTCTTCAGAGGATCCGGAATTGAGATTTGAATTCCCATCTCCTGATTTAAATCCCTGATGGGAACCTTGATTTGACGCTTGATTAAATTCCAGTCTCCTACTGATGAATATGACACAAATGTCACTGCCTTGCCTTTTGCTCCTGCCCTTGCGGTTCTTCCGATTCTGTGAAAATATGCCATCTCCTGGTTTGGAACATCATAATTGACCACTAATTCTACTCTTGGAACATCTATTCCTCTTGATGCGATATCCGTCGCAACTAGGATGTCTGCTTTTCCATTTCTGAACTTTGCCATGGATTGCTCTCTTCTATGCTGGGACATGTCTCCTTCTATTGCAACTGCATCATATTTTTCTTGATGGAGATACTTTGCGACGTCCCTTGTTCTGTACTTTGTTGAGCAAAATACTATACACTGGCCTTTTGTTGGCTTGATAAAATCCAAAAGATACTTGAATTTGTCGCGATCCTTTATTACTAGAAATGATTGGTCTATCCCTTCTCCGCTTAGATCATCTGCATCTAAGAGAAACTGTTTTGGATTTTTAAGATAGTCTTCTGACAGTCTTAGAATCTCTGTTGGCATTGTTGCTGAAAATAATGACATTACTCTGTCTTCTGGTGCTAAATCCAAAATGAACTGAATGTCATCGATGAATCCCATGTCTAGCATCGTGTCTGCTTCATCCAGAACAATGTGGCTGATGTCTCTTAGCTCTATCGATCCTCTTTTGAGGTGATCTATGAGCCTTCCTGGCGTTGCAACTACAATCTCTACTCCTCTGTGAAGGGAGTCCAGTTGTATTCCCATGCCTTGACCGCCGTAAATTGTAGCTATTCTAATTCCTGTATATTTTCCAAATTTTTTGATCTCATCAGTGATCTGTATTGCCAGTTCTCTCGTAGGTGCCATTACCAATCCTTGGATTCCTTTCTTTGGCTGAATCTCTTGTAACATTGATAATGCAAAAGCTGCAGTTTTACCTGAACCTGTATGTGCCTGTCCTACGACATCCCTTCCAGAAAGCAGTACTGGAATTACTGCCTCTTGAATTGCAAATGCCTCTTCAAAGCCTTGCTCTCTGATCCCTTTTAGTATGTTGTCGTTTAATCCTAAATCTTGAAATTTTGTCATTTTTTTTCTTACCTTAAGCAATGACGAAAAAGCGCATTGCCACTCGTCATTATTCCGATGCTTGATGTGCTGTTAAAGGTCTAATAAACGCTTGTTATTCTTCATACGCCTAACTGTGCGTCAATTAATTTTTTGAAACTCTCAAATGGTTGGGCCCCTTTCAATTCAACATATCCGATATGATCATTTCCTACAAAAAACCCTGGAGTCCCTGAAACCCCATAATCTCTTCCGTCATCAAGATCCTTTCTGATCTCTTCTATGTGCTTACCACTCTTTAGGCATGCATCAAATGTGTCTTGATCCAGCCCAATTCTTGCAGCATACTGGCTGAACAAGGCAAGAGCATTCACGGCGTCTTGTTTGTTCCACTCACTTTGATTTTCAAACAACGCATCATGCATTTCCTTGAATTTGCCTTGCTCATTTGCACAGTTTGCTGCAACCGAAGCCGGAAGCGCATTTGGATGGATGCTTTGAATTGGAAAGTCTCTAAAAACCAGCCTTACTTTGCCCTTTTGGATGTATTCTTCAAGAATCAACGGCAGTGTCTGGGTGTGAAATCGTGCACAGAAAGGGCATTGGAAATCTGAAAACTCGATTATTGTAATTGGCGCATCTGCATCCCCTATTATTGGATCATCATCTATTGAAATTTTTACTGCTGCAGTGGGCTGTTTTGACGGTAATTGGCTTTCCAGCATCTTGAGCTCTATTCTTGCAATTGCCTTGTCAAGATCCTCCTTATCTATTTGGTTGGAACTCAAACTTGCATATGATCCTGCAAAAAATGCTGCTATCCCTACTGCTGCTATCACTGACATGACTAGCATATTGAATGTAGATTTTTTCACATATGCGTCATGCTTGTCTTGACTTGCTTCAAAATCGCCAGAATCCATCGTCTTTTTTTGAACGCAATGCGTACTTATTCGTATTGCCTAGTATCTAGGAATTTAAAAGCCAATGACGGGATCCGAACCCACGACCTGCTGATTACAAATCAGCCGCTCTAACCAGGCTGAGCTACATTGGCACGAATTAAAATAAATTTTTTGAAGCTTTAAAATGTTACCAGCGACAAGTCCTCGACCCGTTTTAATCGAAAACTGTTCGTATTATCGGCAGTTTATAATAATGCCTGTTTTTGATATCCGTTATGAAATACATCGAACCGATACGTGTCAAGGTTCTGATGATTATGTTTTATGCAACTGGCATTGCCGGCATGGTGATCGGACTGGCTGTTGCCCCTCCCAATGCTGTCGTGATTATCACGTTCATGGGAGTCATTAACTTTGGCCTGGGGGCTTTCTTTACGTTTATCTTTTTAACGCAGATTGAAAAAGAGCCTGACAAAAGAAAGAAAAAACGAAAAGGCGATTAAGTGTATTTTTGATTAATGTCGTTTTCCTTGCCACAATCATGAAAAATTGTCTGCCGCGTTATTTTTCTGAATTCTTTCGCCAATTAAAGTATAAATAAGAACTTCCTTTCATGAATTCAGAAATGCTGGATTTGGTTGCCAAGAAATTATTTCTTACAAAAGGCAAGGGTGTCCATGAAGATAGATTGACAAGTTTTGAATATGCTTTGAGGGATGCCGGTATTGCAGGAACTAACCTTGTACTGATCTCAAGTATATTTCCACCTTACGCTAAACTGGTTTCTAGGAATGAGGGTCTCAAGGAAATCTCGCCTGGCCAGATCTTGTTTACAATTTATTCAAAAAATCAAACCAATGAGCCTCATAGAATGTGTGCTGCATCTGTAGGGATTGCACAACCAAAAGACAAGAGCAGGTACGGCTATCTGTCTGAATACGAGTCTTATGGCCAAAATGAGACTCAGGCAGGTGACTATGCCGAAGATATTGCAGCACAGATGTTGGCTTCTTCCTTGGGCATTCCGTTTGATGCTGATAAAGACTGGGATGAAAAAAGACAGCAGTGGTCAATTTCCGGGCAAATATACAAAACTCAAAATATCACACAATCAACAAAAGGCGACAAGGACGGAAAATGGACCACTGTGTTTGCAGCAGCTGTTCTCTTGCTGTGATTATTTCCTGTATCCTTTAAGATAAAACACTGCAGCCGCAATTGCGACTATTGTTATTATGATTGCCACTGTTGTTGACTCGTCAAATGTTGGGCTCTTGGCCTGAAGGCTGGTTCCGCCCAGTGAAAATCTCAACTCGTCTTTGCTGACTGCCGTGTCCTTGCCAAAAATATATTTTCCTTGGATTCTTTTTCCTTCCTCAGGCTCGAAAACCCATCCTTTTTTTGTAACGTCTGTGGGGATCTTCTCGCCATCTATGACCTGTGTTGGGATTATATCGCCCCTTACATCCGAAACATTCGTGTTCTCAGGTGATAATACCACCACCTGGATAATGGAATTCAATGGGTAAAAGCCATTTGAGAAATACCTCGATCTTTTTAATTCATCGGTTTTCAAAAATTCTAAAAGATTCACTTCTTTGATCTCTGATGCTGTTTGCGGATAGTCTGCTGAAACCCTTAGCTGAAATAATGATTTATTCTCACTTGGGATTATTGAGAATGTCATTTTTGCATTGTCCTGTTTTGAAAGATTTTTTGCGACATCGTAAAACCCTCCAGCATCCCTAATCGCCTTTGGGATTAAAAGCGCTGACATCTTTTCATACATTGACGACGTCTTCTCCATGGGCATAGTGTACACAGCGGAGATGGTTCCTTTGCCAGAAATCACGCCTGACGTCTCTAATGCGACGCTTGTTTCGTCGCTGGTATGGATGAATGTGGAATGCAGTCTGGCATCCGTATCAAACACATCGTTTATCTCGCTGATGAATTGCTCTGATACCTGCAGTGTCCTGTTCTGGATCTGTAGGAAGTTTTTGTCCTCCTGGTTTCTTTTTACATTTATCAAAATACATGATTGGTTATCTACTCCCAAAATACATTGGTTTTGATTTGTTATTGTCACCGCAGAGATGTTCCCGTTCTCTCTTATTCTTTGTTCCAGTTCTGACGGGATTTTCATCTCTTGAATACTTGTACTTTGTAATGTTATTGACGCTGTGACATTCTGAGATATTCTTTTGTCTATCAGTACCTGTGCCATTTCTTGAAATGTGGCAAGGCCAATCTCTTGTGAATACGCGTAATCTACTGAAATCACTGCTGATGCTATCATTGTAATTGCAAATAGCATCTTTAGCATATGTTGCCACTTTGCTATGAAGATATTAAATTTACTCTGCCTGGTTTGTTCGCAATCGCTGTTATCTGATAACTAATATTCGCATCTGTCTTGACAGTTAGATAGCATGGCCCTCCTATCGCTGCCTATTGACATCTTTCAACATCCTGTGGTTCAGATTATTGCAGTTTTGAGCGCATCCGGAATTGGCTTGTTTCAAGGAATAATTTTGGGAAGGGCAATTCTTGTTAGATTCCCACGTCTACAAAATCATCTCAAAACAGTATCTGTAACTTTGTTTGTGTTGTTCTTGATAAACGCCGTTCTCAGTGTGCCTAGATTTGCATCCCCTGATAAAATCGTCCTCTCAAACTTGCCTGCAAACAATCCCGGCGAAATATTATCTGCGCTGTTTTTGATTTTTGGCATGAACACCGGGTTTCTTAGCGTATTGGCAATATCTGTAACTGTTATGAGTTTTGTTGTTTTGAAATTTACCGTTCTGAATGGGGTTTCAAAAATATTTGTCTTCTTTTTTAGTACTCTGTTGCTTATTCTGACTGCGGTGAGTAGGTTCACTGATCTTACTCCTAGCACATTTGAGGTCTTGCTGTATTTTCTTTATCAGCTTGGAATCACTGTGGGCATCCTGGCTGGTACTATCAGAAAAATTAAGCCAAAAAAACTGTCCTGAGATAATCTCAAACATTTAAATCAGATTGCAGATGAGTCCGATATGACATCGAATTCAAACCGTTCGGGGAACAAGCTGGCAGTTCATGCGTTGAACTGCCAGCCCCATTTGTTAAAAAAACTCAATTCAATACAGACAATGCTTTGACCTGATCTTTAATGTAATCAAATCCCTCTTGCCAGAATTTTGGAGACCTGATATCAAACCCGTGTTCTGCAAGAAGTTTCTCAGGCTTCTTGGAGCCTCCTGCCGCAAGAATGTCTGTGTATGATGGAACAAAGTCCTTCCCTTCTTTCTTGTATCTTCGGAACAGCGACAATGCAAGCAGGTTTCCAAAAGAATAAGCGTAGCAGTAAAACGGTGTGTGGTAAAAGTGAGGAATGCAACTCCACTCTATTGCGAAGTCTTCGGATAGATCAACTGAATTCCCAAACTGTATCTTGAGGTTTTGCAAATATGTCTTTGAGATCTCGTTGACTGTGGATCCGCCCCCTATCTGCTTGTGAGCATCCACTTCAAAGATTGTGAAGAATGACTGTCTGAGAATTGTGGCGTACAAGTCATCTATTTTCTCTGATAGCATGATCTTCTTTTCGTCATCTGAGATCTTCTCGGAGAGATTGTCGTATAGCAACAATTCTGAAAATGTTGACGCTGTCTCTGCTAACGGGAGTGGCGCATCTTGAACAAGAATTGATCTGTTCTGCGCTGCCTGACTGTGTACTGCATGGCCTAACTCATGAGCAAGAGTGAACACATCTCTTGATTTGCCTGTAAAGTTTACAAGCACATATGGTGTGATTTTTGGAGTCAGCGTGCTGCAAAAAGCACCGTCTCTCTTGCCTTGCCTTATTTCAGAATCAATGTGGTTCTCATTGAATACTTTTTTTGCGTACTCTTCCAACGTATCGCTGAATTTTCCAAGCGATTCAAAAATCAACCTGACTGATTTGTTGTACGAATAATTCTTTTCTTTTATGTTTGCTGCTGCCGGTGCATACAAATCATACCTTCTCAATTTTTTCATGCCTAGCATCTTTGCTTTCTGAACAAAGAATTTCTGAAAAACAGGCGCATTTTTCTTACATGCAAAAAGGAGCGACTCTATAGTCTTGTCATCCACATCATTTCCGATGTTTCTCATTGAAATTGGGCTCCTGTAGCCGCGAATATCTATGCCCTCGTCCTTCCAATTGAGGACGATGTTTTGATATATCTCTCCTACGACCCCTTTGTTTTCAGAATATTTTGTAAGGATTGTTTTGTAGGCCGTCTCTCTGATCTTTGGGTCTGTGCTTCTTACATAATTTGTAATCTCTTCTCTTGTCATTGATCTGGTTTTGCTCCCTATCTTCATCTTGTATTCAAACGCATTTGTGATCTTGTCATACAGTTTTACCAGCGCCGAAATCCCAGTCACGTCTAGGGTGTTGATGATTCGCTCTTCTGGTTCACTTAGTGCATATTTTGCAAACAGTCTTTTGTGTGCGAGGTACTCTGTAATCTCACCTGTGTCTTTCATGAGCCTTTTTGCGTTTTTCTCGTCAATTTGTGTCTTCCACCACAAATCAAAAAATAATATCTTGTTTGAAATCTCAGAGCCGAGCTTTGACATCATTGTCATTAATGATGTTGCTTCGTCTGATTGTGTGTCTGAAGAATATGATAATGATGCATAGCCTCCAATCTTGCTCATTTTCTCTGATATCTCTTCGACCTGACGCAGAATGCCCAAAAACTTTCTTGATGACATTTTTGGGTCTAGCGCTGTTTTTATCTTTTCAAATTTCTTTGCCTGTTCTTCCAGTTCTTTGATCTGCTTTCGAAATTCTCCACTCTTCGGATTCTTTGCCAACTCTGATAAATCCCATTTCCCAAGTTGGTACTCTGCCATCTCGCTTTTTCTATTTCCTAACTATTAAAAAATGAAGCTCACCTGTGAATGCAGTATCTGCATGGGGTAAACCCCTCTTTTTCTGCCTGTTCAAGTGTGTCTGGAACAAAATATCTTTTGTTGTCTTTTTTTACCTCGTATATGTTGCACTCTTCTTTCATTGCTGCTAGGTGATGTACCATCATGTCTGCTCTGTTCCCGAGATATCCTGCCATGTTGGAAACTACGAATCTTCAATGCAGTGGATGCAACTGGCATATCCCTCTGAATTGGCCTGGCTGTGTGTGTCTGGAATGAAATATCTTCTATGCACTATCCTGATTTCATCTATTTTGCAACCGTCTTTTTGATTATTGAGATCATGAACCTGCTTTTTGTTATTGTCGCCATAGTAGTCTGCCATACACTGTTTGATGTACAAGTAGTATATGTCATTGATTATTTGCCGCTTTGACACTAATCTGAAAAACATTGCATGGAAAAGAAAGTTATTCTTTATAGTGAACTAGAAGCGAATCTTGCATAACTGGTAAAACTGCTATTATGTTTTCGCCTTTTTCAGCCAAAAATGCATTGACTGCATCTTGTAGGTAAACTCCTTGCTCGAGATGCTTGGATTCAAAATATCTGATTTTGTGAATCATCATATTCTATTGTCTGACTGTGTGGTATTAATGATTCTAAACGTGCTAAAATCCATATTTTCAATTTTCTCAAATCTGCAGTTTTTTAATTGCCCTGTATTGGCAACTAACAATTTATAGAATTTAAGAAAATCATTCCAGTCTTGATAAAATATGTGGAAAATTATGCACAGAATTTTAAAAATTAAGCCGGTATATATCACAGATGATGTTATATGGCATATGTTCAAAAAAATACTTACAAAACTAAAATTCGGTGCTTGCAAAACCGCAATCATAGATGACGTAAATGCATTCAAAGAATCTGAAAAAAAGAAAACGGATGTAGAAAAATAGCATGAAATATCGTTGTAGAGTTTGTACCTTTCATTGGGAAGGAAATTCAGACACATTTGACAAAGTACTCACACATGAAAAAACTCATTTGAAAGAAACAAAGGATAATGCCATTTGATGCGTGGAATGTTTTAAACGAAATAAAATGTCTGTTCGCTGTAAGGTTTGCAACGCTTCAAAGATTGTAAACACTAAAACAAATTCTAATGTAAATTGGGAATGTCACACATGTGGCAACATAGTTGATGCGTGTGGCAACATCGTTTCATTGGAGTGATTATTTTCTAAAAGATTTCGGTTTGTTCTTTAACCGTGGTTCTAATCGTAAACCATCAGATTTTTCTCTTCAAGCAAACTGTGAATCTGATTGACGGATCGATGCACGTCTTTTTCTAATTTAGCTCCTACGCATACAAGCTTTCCTGATGAGAAAATTAGGATCACTGTTTTTGGATCAAGCATTCTGTGAATCAGGCCTGGAAACTGTTCTGGTTCGTACATGCTTCTGGGCAGAGTTCTTGCCGCTTGTTCCAAGCTTACTTTGCCTCCAAGGCTAATTGACGACACAATATTTTGAATCGTTACAATCGGCTCGCTTTTTATTTTGATCTTCCCTTTTCTCAATAATTCTACTACTTTCTTCACTGCGGTCTCTGCCAGTTCCTGTGATTTGGCACCTGTACACACCATCTTTCCTGAACCGAAAAGCAGCGTGGCTGTTTTTGGGCTCTTTAGTCTGAATACTGCCCCTGGGAACTGTTCTGGATGGTATTCTACTGCTGGAAATTTTTTTGTAATGTCCACAAGGTCTAACCTTTGATTGATTGTCGCAGAAGCTACTACGTTGACAATTGCAATTACCGGTCTTGTCTGTGTCATGTTTTTATTGTTGCTTCCCTGCCTGCATATCTATATTTTGATCTAATCTTAAACCCTTGTATCTATTTCTTATTGTCACTTCGGTCACATTTGCAGCTTCTGCGATGTCTCTTTGGGTTCTGTCTTCACCGTTTTTTACGCATGCCAAGTATAAGGCTGCTGCTGCAAGGCCCATTGGATCCTTACCTGCTGATTCCTCATGTTCCTGTGCATCTTTGAGAACCTTCACTGCGTAACGTTTAGTTCTTTCTGAAATCTGCACTTTGCTTGCAATTCTTGAAACACATTGCACAGGATCTACTACTGGCATCTTTAGATCTAATTCTTTATGTAAAATCCTGTAACATCTTGCGATGTCTTTTCTCTTTATGTTGCCTGCATCTGAAACGTCTTTCAGTGTTCTAGGTGTCTCAGTATCGCGGCATGCGGCATAAAGAGCCGATGCAATCAAAGCTGAAATTGAACGTCCCTTTACAAGTCCCTTCTCCAATGCTTTTCTATACACGTATGCTGCCTTTTCAATTACCGGATCTGATAGGGAAAGTTTGTCCTTCAATGTTGCCAACTCACTTAGTGCTTGTCTGAGATTTCTGTCTGATGACGCGTTAACCTTGCTTCTGCTGTCCCAAGTTCTAAGTCTCTCGATAGTGCTTTTCATTGAGGTCGAAAGTGGTTTTCCTGAGGCGTCCTTGTTTGCTGGATTGATGATTGTGGCTAGGCCCCTATCATGCATTGTGAGTGATGTTGGAGCTCCAGTCCTTGTGGGGTCTGATCCTCCTTCCTTTGAAAATGATCTCCACTCAGGTCCTGAATCCTGCAATGTCTCAGAAATAACAAATCCGCATTTTCCACAAAATCTTTCGCCTGTAACGTTATCTGTAAGCATGCTGTTTTTTCCACAGCGTCCACAGATACCGTCTGCATTGATAGTCTCTAAAACCAAAAGTATAACCAATATGGGTTACTTTGTTTCCTATAAATAGTGGACTATTTGCCATTTTTTGAAATCCAGTCATTTTCATGCCTAGCAGCAAGTCTTTCAATTCTGATTGGGGTTCTCAGCCTACATTCTTGCTGATTTTATGTGCCATGATCCCAAAAGTGAGAACCTTAGAGTGGTTTAACTATTAAGAACACGATTGACTATCATGAGAGATGATGTGTTTTGTCATTGTGGCTCTTGTGGTCATGAAAAAACCGATGAATGCTATGTGAAGCAATGCTCATGTTGTTTGACTGATCATCAGGGAGCATTTGGGAAAAACAAATAAGATCAGACCAAAAATGACTGCATCAAAAAAGAATAATTTTAAACTACCAAAGGAAAGGATTGAAAAAATTTTGGTTCCTTTTGATGGTTTTAAATTTTCAATCCATGCCCTTAACTATGCAATAAATTTGGCAAAATTTACTGGTTCCAAAATTGTTGGGGTTTTTGTAATCCCTAATGACGTTTCTCCTTTGCCTCTAGATGATCTACTTGATCCCCTTTATTCAATAAAGCCTCTGGGTTACAAAGCAAAATTGACAAGACATGGGGAGAAACTCCTAGATCATGCACAACAGATATGCATGCAAAACAATGTTAAATTTGCAAAACATATCCTATTTGGAAATCCTGGCAATGACATTGTCGCGTTTGCAGAAAACAAAAAGAATGGTATCGGAATGATTGTGATGGGCTCACGTGGCCATGGACGTGCTAATGAGGTACTGCTTGGAAGTGTATCTTATACTGTAGTCCACAAGTCAAAAAAACCAGTAATGATTATAAAATAACCTTCAATCACAACTGATAGCTTGCCTGCTCGTTCTCTGAGTTTTATGGTGATTGTATAACTTGAAAGATAAAATTTTCACAAGACGAACCATTCTTCTTTTCCTTACTGGCATGGGCTAGTGTTGTTCTGGAGGGGAATATGGGAAATCTCTTCAAAATTATTTTCTGAGGAAGTCAGCCTGGTTTTAGGACTGATGATTCTGATTTCTGTTGCAATATGTGAGAGAAGACAAATCTTTCAATTCTTTGGTGGTGGAAAATGATCTCATCTTGTATGCTTTATCGAGAATCAAAAATATTCTTGGTGAACGTAACACCACTTCCAAATGTCTCCCGGTATTGCCTTCATTACTGGATGACCTGTTTCCTCGAAGTGTTTTGTTGCATGCTTTCCTATTGAGGAATCGCAGCAACCCACATGCCCGCACGTTAGACACATTCTGATTGCTACTACCGGAAGGTGTTCTCTTTCGCATTCTTCACAGCTTTTCGTGCTTTGCTGTATGCCTTCTTTTTTCTGTGAAAAATGTTCACATTCTTTTAACATGGCTGCTATTTCGGAGAATCTTTGTATCTTTTTATTGATTCTATGATCACGGTTTTTGCATCTTTTGCTGGCTTCCACCCTATGATTTCAACTTTCTTGCCTTCCAAGTCCTTGTAAACTTGGAAAAAGTGTGCGATTTCTGAACGATAGTGATCTTCCATATTTGTGATGTCTGTTGCATGCAAATATCTGGGATCGTTTGTGGCAACGCATATGATCTTGTCATCCAACTTCCCGTCGTCTTTCATCTGAAGCAACCCTATTGGTCTGGCCTCAATTAAAATTCCAGGATATGTCTGGTTTGTTACTAATACTAGTGCGTCCAGTGGATCTTCGTCGTCGGACAATGTTTGAGGGATTAGGCCATAATCCCCAGGATAATGAAAGGGGGAAAACAATACTCTGTCTAATTTCATCATGTTGTGCTTCTTGTCGTATTCATACTTGTTCATGGAACCCTTTGGAATCTCTACAATCACATTGATGATTTCTGGAATGTCTGTTCCTGGTTCTATGTCGTGCCAAAGGCTCCTGCTCATTTTCTAGCACTTGAGTATCCTGCTTAGTATATGAATTCTGTGAATTATGGTGCTAGAAAGACTGGGATTGTGTCATACTCCGACATCCGTGTTTGGAATTACCTTGTATATTTTCACGGTATATGCCCCTTCAAAGATGTTTATTGCTTCACCCGTCTCCAAGTCCACGTTTCTTACCCTGAACTTGTATTCATAAGAGCCGTCTCCTTTTGCATTGACCTGTGCAAAGTGGACTGGATCTTCTCCCTTGTAAAATTGAATGATTACAGGGTATCTTTCAGCAACATCGCCTGCTTCTCCCTTGACTGTTCCCCAAGGAAGCCTGTTGTCTTCAGGGACGTACATTGTAGTAATTGTCTCCTCCAGGCTTATTTTTTCATTAATTGGAGTGACTGTGATGTGATTTGACTCTGCAAAAGTATCTGGAATCATCATTACAGCTGCCAATGCGATAACCGATGCAATCAACAGGATGCTTGGCTTGGCATTCATTTTGACTACGTTTATCTGTGGTTACTTAAAAAATTTATCACTAATTTGTTCCAATGTCACTATGGCAGTTCTTCTTCGATATCTGAGCATGACTTGTGAACCCACTGGTCCTTTGAATTCTTTAGTATTTCCTTGCCTGTTTTGATTGCCTCTCCGCATTCTACACACTTTCCGTTGAATCTTGCTTTCATGATTCTTTGTATCCTTGACTCAATTTAACTAGTCCTATTTTTGCTTAAAATGATCATGGCTTGTTATGATCAGCACTCAGGTGAACTTGATGAGATATGGCCATACCGACCAGAAGAAAACCATTGAATCAGTGTCTGCATCGATTTTTACATGATTTCATTATTGAATTGGCATGGGTTATCGTAAAATTTTGCTCAAGATTTATGGAAATAGTTTTGAATATCTGAATTTTAGAATCTACTTTACCTTTTCCAGTTTCACGTCAATTATGTCAGAATGACCGCGGGTTATGACAGAAAACATCGCCGTAGTAATGTAATCTCCTTTTGATACTTCTCCATCATTATCTGTATCCACATGTGCTCTTACTACCAAATGGGCCTTGTTGTCACTAACAGGAACCTTCAGAGAAAATGGAAAAACCTCCTTGGTACTGATGTCAACATTTTCAAAAATCTTCTTGCATAGAATTTCAGATGATGCATCTTGCTTGCTAATGTCTTCCACCGAAACATAGACTGTGACATTTTTAATTTCATTTTCCTGATTGGGGAAAGAAAGCGTTCCGTGTAAATTATGGTTCATGGCGTATGTTTGCTTTTCTTTCCTAATCCATGTTAATGAATTTTGTGAGTTATGTTTTCACTCCTGATGCCAGTTTTGCTGCAAGTGCGTCTGATATGGGAAGGTGGGCCTCTATCTCTGAAAATAAGAACTGTCCTGCGGTATTTATCTCTAGAAAATAATACTCGTTCCTTGCAGTAAGTTTCATGTCTATTGCCCCATATTCTAATCCCATACGCCTCATCATCTTTAGGAGTGCATTTGATACGTCACTGGGAAGACTGTGCTGCTTCCATGATATCTCGGCCATCCTCCAATCAAACTCATATTTTTTGCTCGGTTCTGTCTCTGCAGCAAATATTCTGTCACCGATTATAGTAATTCGAAGATCATGCGAATCTTTTACATATTGCTGAAAAATTACGGGGGCAAATCTTACGGAATCTATTGCCTTGAGAAACTCTTGTCTTAATGGTCTTGTTTCTCTCCATTCTTGCTCTGTTGCCAGAAACGATTTGAAAATGACGTCGCTGTTGTGTTTTTCAGAAAATTCAATTGCTCTTGAGGGGTTGTTTGTAATGAGTGTGTCTGGAATTAAAAGTCCTACCTCTTGCGCCACCTTAAGCTGATTGGGTTTGTGCTCTGCTCTTGAATCATTTCCTATGTCGTTGACCCATAATGCATCCGTGCTCTCCCAAATCCCATTCAGCGCGGTACTCCACTCGCTTAACGCAAATTCTTGGTGGGATGATTTTGTTATCTGGGGCAGCAGTTTTAATGGCTGTGGTCTTCTCCACCAAAATGCCTTGACATCGTTTAGATTCAGTGATTTATTCTTTGCAAATTCAAACCAATATTCAGGTTGTATGTCGTTGGTGTAAAGTGCGTTAGCATATGACTTTGTGATCTTTGACAAATCTAAAATTAGCGAATCTTCATTGTGGTTTTTCTTTAGTTTTTGCGCTACTGTTAACGCATGTTCATCTGTAGAATTTGAAAAAATTACGATCATTTCAAAAAAAAAAAGAAAAAATTAGAAACGATCCGTTAAAGGATTCGTATCGTAACCTGGTCGCTTTCGAATGTCTATTGAAGGATATGTGTCACGGAAAGGCATCTTTGGAATGTCTCTTCTTGGATATGTGTCACGGAAAGGCATCTTTGGAATGTCTCTTCTTGGAGATTTGGGGATGTGTGGAATTCTTGCATCTATGTTGGGATTTTTCGTTAGTGGTTGTTGTGGCGCTAATGCTTCATCAATGGCTTCCCAGTCTGGTGCCATATGTGGTGTTGAAAGCACAAATGGTGCATATGGGTCATATCCCTCTTCA
>JAGQHE010000114.1 GCA_020431995.1 Candidatus Nitrosopumilus sp. | reverse complement strand
AAACTAAGAGCATACAAAAACCGCTCCCAGTTTGGGATTGCTAAACAAACCTATGATGCAGTAGAATCTATCCTCAATCTTAAAGAAATCACCATGCCTGCTTCCGTTGTTCTTGAAGGCGAGTATGGAGAACATGATGTGGCAATGGGCGTACCTGTAAAAATCAATAGGAACGGTGTTTCTGAAATTCAAATTCTCGATCTTGATGAATCGGAATCTCTGTTGCTAAGAGAATCATCGCAAAGGATCAAAGATCAATTAAGAACTGTTCTCTGATTTTTGAATCCTTCCAATATCTGCTTATGGCCATCGCAAAAAGTTTTATTTTCAATTTGAGTGCGAAAAAGATCTTTTTGCCAATGAGCATTATACAATCTGCAGTTTGAATCCTTACAAAACGCATCGCCAGTCTCATAGTACAGGATGGCTTGTAAAACATACCCCTCTGAAATTTCAGATAGCCTTGAATCATGATACTCTAAGAATTCTCCCTGGTATTTTTTCTTTAATTTGTCAATTTTCTCATCAGAGAAATTTGTCAATAGTTCTAAATAATATTTTTTTGGTTTTGCAGGAGCCTCGATCATTCCAGTAGTAGAAATAATCGCAGGGTTAGATCCTATCAACACTCTTGCATGATATCTAAAATCTTCATCATCGAATGTACACAGAAGTTTATCGGTAAAAATTATGTGTAATGTGTCAGCATCGCCCTCATTAGGAGGAATAAAATCAATGATTTTTTTTCGAAGTTCAAACCCATCATACAATACAGTCAGATCGTTTTCTGACATGCCAGTGTTCTCTCTTTCAAGTTTTATTTCTTCAGTCGTGGGAACATGTTGCTTAAAGGGATTTTTTAAATCAAATATTCTGGTACTTGCGACATTTTCGGATATTTTTTCATCGCTATGTTTGAAGAAATCATCCCTTGTCTCAACCATTACTGGAAATGTATTTTTAATGAATTTCTGCAATTCTTTTATCTGAATTTCAGGAACAGTTGGCTCATCATATAGGATGACTTTGGAAATTTTCAATAAGAAAGACATTGCTCTAACGGCTTATCTGTCTAACGAATTATTTTTTCAAAAGGCTTCACGGTGTTTAAGTGCAGGATCACATGACGTCACTTCAAGTTTCACATCCATATGCCAGGATGCTTTTGTGTTTTGCCCGCTTAAGATGTAAGATGGCGTGATCCTCAGAAACATTACAAATAATCCAAGAATTTCAATAATTTGCGAGTCACTTTCATGCATACGTGTTTTTATCAGTCATGATTTTGCTGAAAATCCTGTTTGTTTACTTTGATATCTGGAAAACCCACTATGTCTAATGTCGCAGATGCTATCTTGATCTTTTGCTTCGACAATTCTTCCAATATTAACCGTGTAATTTTATCTCTAAGAAATCTTCTATTTCTGACTTCTGTAGGATATCGGATATTAAACGAGATCCAGTTGTCAGTCACAGTCAAATAAATTGCGGGCTCTGCAGATCTTTTATCAAGATAGTATTTTTCCTCCAGATGTGCAATTTCCTTATTTGCATTTTCAACGACCTCTCTTGTTTCATTTTTCACAATTTCCAGCATTTTAGCATTTATCAACTTCCAGTCATCGGAGTATTGGATTGGAATATGTATTTCATCCCAGATAAAATTATGATCTTTTGAATAATTATGCACGGTACTTGATAGAATGTGGCCGTTTGGAATTGAAATCAATCTGCCTGTTGCCTGATCTCCTGACACCCAGTCTTTAATTTCTAAAACTGTGGTATATAGAATTCCAATGTCCATCACATCTCCTGCTTTTTCATTGATCTCAATTCTATCCCCAACTCGATAAATTCCAGTCAGAAACAATACGATCCCTCCAGCAACATTTTTGAAGAGATCTTGTAG
>JAGQHE010000113.1 GCA_020431995.1 Candidatus Nitrosopumilus sp. | reverse complement strand
TGATTGAAACTTTCAATTCCGTGGATGTTAGAATTTTCTGTATTCTTAAGGATGACTTCTGGAACAATATTTTTACTTTAATTAGATTCAGACGAGAAAAAGTTGATGAATTAAAAAAGAAGCATGAAGAAATTCTTCAAAAATGTGGCGAATTACTTCAAACTGAAGAATTTAGAGTAGGCATGTTTCAATTCCCTATAGAAAAATGGGAAAACATCAAAACAGATCTATCTAAAAAATTCATATGCCTGAGAGATGGTTTTACAGTAACTTACAGTAGATCAATTAACTTCAATCATGTCGTTCATGCCCCATATTTTCCTGATGATAAAGGGTTTGCATTAAGAGATTGGAGGTGTTTTCATGGTCATTCTGAAGATAATGAAAATAGAAGTTTTAGATATACAGATAAACTCGTTGATGAAGCAATAAAAAACCATTTCAGTCACATAAATGATTACCTAGGAGTTATTTTTGAGATGGGCAAATATAATTTTCAACGTCATACTTGGATTGGTATTTACGCTCCAGTCTTTCTAAAAATTGATAATATTGATTTTAGTTCAGATAAAGTCGATATTTCAATATCATCATATAATCAACAAAATCTGGAACTTGCTGTAAATTTTTTTGGAAATAAAGCAAGGCCCAAAGCTGAGATTATTGAAAAAAAGTAGAGAAAGTCATGTTAGAAAATATAGAATCTATTCAGAAAAAAACTATTACAATACCTCTACAAACTACCAATTTAAAAAATGAATTTGAAATACTTGTAATAAAAAATAAAAAACACTATTACTCGAACAACGTGACAACATAAGTAGATTTTGAAAAAATAGAAAGTAAAAGATCTAAAAAACAAATCAGAAACAAGAATTACTAGAAAATCTCAAAATAACTTAGAAATTTTTAGACTGATAAATCGGAAAATTATTGAAATTAAATCGGAAGATCAAAATGTTAAATTGGAAGAAAAATCGGAAATTATAGTCCAAAAGAAGACGTATCGGAATCAGTTCGTTCCGAAAGTTCCGATAAATCGGAAGAAATATCGGAAAAATGGTCTTCCGAAAATATCTAGAAACAAATTCAAAAAGTTTTTGAAAAAAACTACTGCAGAGTTGGAATTTTTGAAAGGACTGTTTTTCTAATCTTTTTTATCAATTCGGTATCAATTTGTAGATTTTGTCGAAACTGTCAAAAATTTGATCATAGTGAATTATTTTAAAAACTGCTGACTTTTGACTAGAGTGAACCGATAATGTCCTCAAATCCAGAGACAGGTCTTTCCAGCAATCCGGGCCTGTGGTCTTCAATCATCTTGTCCACTGTTGGCTTGTCTGTCAAGTGATAGTACTTTTTCCTTCCAAAACCCAAGGTGGTGTGGATTATGTTTTCATCCACAAGTTGTGACAGGTATAGTGATACGGTGGACGGTGATCTTGAAGCCATTCTTACTATCTGGCCAAACTCCAGTCCGTCTTGCAGCATCAGGGAATGGATTATTTTTCTTGGAGTGTCCCTTCGCAGCGACTTGGCAATCTTTGCTTGCTCATCTGTAATGTCTACGGGATAAAATATGGTCTGCCTTGGATTTCTCTCCACCTTGACTGAACCTTTCTTCTCGAGTTTTCCAAGATAATGACTAAGTACGCCATTTTTCAATCCGGAATGCCGCATTATCTCGCGAAACTGGATCCCAGGATTGCTTTGTATGGTGTCAAGTATCTTGGATTCCCTGCCGTTTTTCAACCTAATCATTTCTGAATACCCCTAATGCTAGCAGTCCAAGCGTAATAAATGTCAGTAAATGTCCTACCTCCGAAAGAGACAGGACATCAAGATCGTACAGGGTAGGCCATGTCGCATCAACCATCATTGCGGTCTCAGCGCCAATGAATATGCCAAACGCTATCGCAGTAAACAGCAGCCTCTTGGTCCTCAGTCTAAGATATGCAATGATGCTCAACACAGACAGAAATGCAGCAAGTGTCATTCCGCCTATGTGTAGTCCGATATGTGCAATATGAGGCCCGTGAAAGATGTGTGGCATGATGATTGGAGCTGCCAGGATTCCAACGATTCCTGCAACTATTACGCTAAACAGTGTTGATTTTCTTTCAAGAATCTGTTGCGGGTTGAGCAATACCTTCATGCTTGTCTTAGTGGGTTTTAAAGAAATTGGTATATCTATCGAAGTCCAATCAATCTGCAAATGAAAGACAGGTGTGAAACAAGGCTGTATCAATGTGGTTAATTGTTTATTTGTAGTTCAGAAGGAATCTATTTTTGCTACGGATGTTGTGTCTTGTCTTCATGTTACAGTGATGGCGTATTGTAGAATGTTTCTTGAAGTAATGCCTGCAATAGCATCCTCCTTACTGGTAAATGAGATCTTGGAGGTATGTAAAATCACTGCAGTTTTTCTTGCATATGATTGGCATTTTTCATCATCTCGTTTTAGAATGGTGAGAGATAGATTTTTTGTGGCATAAAATTCCCATAGATGTAAACTAGCAAACGCATTGACTGTAATTGCACAAAAGAGAATTTTAGGGAAACGTGGTACAAAACAGGAATGTACCAATTCTGTTTTATCTTCAAACCAACATATACAAAGTCAGAGCAAACCGCCATTGTGGATGAGGAGTCATTACAATATCTGAGCTTTGTCTTTGTGTGTATGTGCCAGACCTCATCCACCACATCCCTTCCCTAAAAACATGGTACAATGGTAGAATGTACCAAAATCGTTTAACATGATTTTTCATGTTTTCTAGCAGATGAGAACAAACTCAAAACACATCACTGCATGGACAATACCACTTTTGGCATTTGTAATAATGTCAATGGGTTTTGGAAATGCGTATGCACACAAGGCAGAGGTAATTGGAGACTACAAGATTGAGATCGGATGGGATGAAGAGCCACCAATCCAGGGAATCGGCAATCTCATAGAGCTGGTGGTCACCCATGCCACAGAATCTGATAAGCAAAAGGCAGCTGCTGAAGACTCTGATAAGAACATGACACATGGGGATCATAATGCGATGATCTCAGAAGACGATGAGGATTCGCAGGGTAGCACTGACAATTCAGAAACCACACATGACGAACGCAAGCCGATGAGTGAGCATAACGGCACGGAAGCATCACACATGGAAGACGAACATGATGCTACAGAGGAACATGATCATGACGGAGGAATATCCGGACTTGCAAATACGATTCAGATTGCTGTCACACTGGATGAAAAAACAAGTACGCTGATTTTATCTGAGACTGCCATTGACGGAATATACCAAGGAAAATTCACGCCATCTTCACCTGGATATCCCGTTGTACATCTTTCTGGAATGATACATGACACAAAAGTAGACTTGGATATGCATCCTGAAGAAGTAGAATCGTTAAACACATTGTCTCCTCTAAAGCAGATTGAACATGGAGTCGAACCAAGTAATGTCCAATGTAAGACAGGGCTGGAACTTTTCATGAGAGTACATGAAGACTCTGCAATATGTGCAAGCAGTGATCTAGGAGAAAGACTCATGGCACTTGGTGTCGTGGACTATTTCTAGACCCTATTTTCTTTTTTGATTATTTTTAACTTAAACACGTAAAATGCCATTTGTTATCATGTACTGTATTCCCTTTACAAAGTCATCATCGGAGATCATTTTGTCTGCCCACCATCCTGCATTGGTCTTAATCCAGGATGGAATTTCTTCAGAGTCACCCGATTCTTGATGCGTTACTGGAACACCAAGAATATGATTTGTAATCAAATACTGAATTCCTGAGATAAAATCAGAATCGCCTATGGTTCCATCAGACCACCACTTTGCATTGTTGCGAATCCAGTCTGGGATAACTGAACTGCTTCTTGTACGCTCTTCTACTTTTTCAGGATGGAATGATGCCTCAAAATCCGAACCATTTATCTTTCCATACAACTGTATTTTTGCAAGGCCTGATTCTGACGGGGTGTAATCTGCATAATAGGTTCCAGGAATTTCAGAGTCCTCAGCAAAAGTCAAGGTTTCTTGCTCTGCGCTTCCAATTCTAATTCGCACTTCCAAGTCTTTTGCAAGCCCAGTAATGTCGTTTGGATTGACAACGGCAGAGGATTGTGTTGGGATGATGTCAAATCTTTGTTTATCAAAATCACTGGCAATGCTGAATATCACCTCAATGGTGTTTTTTTCATTTACGATTGGGGGTTCTTTTTTCCACCCCACATCAACCTTGAAATCTCCAACAACCTGAGCCTTGTG
The DNA here is from genome assembly GCA_020431995.1 of Candidatus Nitrosopumilus sp. GTDB lineage: Archaea > Thermoproteota > Nitrososphaeria > Nitrososphaerales > Nitrosopumilaceae > Nitrosopumilus. Next base: position 1,188 of record JAGQHE010000113.1, on the reverse strand, counting down.
CGCATGTGCTGTATTGACTCCTGTTAATCCGATACTGACTACAAACATCAGCAATGCAATACCTAGGAACCTTGAATTCTGCATATTCTACAATATGGTCATGGGTGTTAGAAAAACAGATTGGTACAAGAATCAAATGACATATTGAGGACATAAAGTTGGTTAGACTCTCCAAATACAGAATAGTTATGACTGGAAAAGATCGAGATGTAATTTTCTAACGGACATGAGAATTTAGTGGATATGAAATAATCGTAATTTGGCCGGTTCATTCGACGAACAAACCATATCTGTTTTATAAAAAATCAAAAACATTCTGTAATGCAAACAAAAACAAGTACGTTACTAGCAATTTCCATTGCAGCTATTCTTTCCTTGTCTGTTGTGGCAATTGGAGAGATTCCACAAGCAGCAGCAGATAAAGATGACAAGAAAGATCAGGATAAGAAAAATGGCTTCAACAAGGATTTCAAAGAATTCTCAAAAAAACCAGACTTTGAGTCCAGCAGTTGTATTGTGACAGGTTTTGCTTCAAACCTATCTCCAGACGCACAAGAAGCTCTGGATTGCAGCATGCAAGCATGGCTTGACAACAAAGGAAAATCACTAGTATACAAAATTGCCATTTCTGAAATGGAACTAATTGATAGTGACGCAAGTACCCAAGATGACTTGTATCAACTACATGTTCACAAAAATACTCTGGGAACCCCTGAAAATCCAATGGGGCCCCATGTGTTGGACGCGCACAGAGCTAGAGGGAAAGAACAATCTTTATGATCAAATAAACAGTTGCTATAATGTGCTTTTTGATTATTTTAAAAGTTGGCTTGAAATAAACGAGAAAAAAATCAACAATGTTACAGATTTAGAAAATATAGTATTAACTAATGATGAATTTATGAATTTGGATCCAACTAACCCTCTTTTTGAAGGTTTTAGCTTGTTAATGGAAAAAAATATAGATATGAAAAAAGTTAAAGAATTATTAAATGATAAAGAGTTAATGCAGATTTTTTTAAAAACTTTTGAAAAAAAAATATAACTTAAAAATTGAAAATTTATTTTTATTGAAATTTTTTATCCAAATTGGATCTAGCCAAAATAGTCAATACGATTAAAATTCCAATCTCTTTTTTAAAATTTAGATCATCCAAAGACATCTTTTTCTTATTGGCCAATTCTACA
>JAGQHE010000112.1 GCA_020431995.1 Candidatus Nitrosopumilus sp. | reverse complement strand
CAAAAAGAAAGATTCCTGTGAAGTTTGATTATTCAATCGTAGTGCCAATTAGAAATGCTGTGTTCTTATCAATAGCATCAGCATGGGCTTTTACACTTGACGCTTCACTAGTCATATATGGTGCGCATACTGGGGACAGTCATTATCCTGATTGTAGGCCGCTATTTGCAAAAAAACTGCAATCTGCATTCAATCAGGGGGAGATCGACGGCATTAACTCAAAACTGCGAAGAAGCATTGAGATCTGGTCACCTTACCGTCAGGGATTGTCAAAAAGTGATTTACTGAAATCCGGAATGAAGGTTTTGGGAGATTCAATTTTTAGAACTTGGAGCTGCTATTCTAATAAGAAATATCACTGCGGGATCTGTGAATCTTGCAATAATAGAACAAGTGCATTCAGAAAAGCCAGGATCAAAGACAAAACAAGATATCTTAAATAATTCTAGTAACTATTCCTCAGAATTTTCTTTTTTAAGATAAAGCCTCTAATTCCTACGTACCAAGTTAGAAAGAACAATCCAACAATTCCCATGAATAGATAGTTTTGAATTTCTGGAGCAAGTCCCTCGATAGAATCAGTGATCTTACTTGATGTAACCATGGATATCGCAATAACAATTATGCACTCAATTGCATACCATGTCCAATTAGGCCAAGATTCCTTTGGGATGTGAACGTAAGGGTTTGCTCCCATACCTATGGGCAAAAATAATGATTATTTAATTTTTGAGTATTGGTTAAAAGTAGGAATCTGCCAAATTTTTCCTAATTTGTGTCATTATGGCTGCTTTTTCTTCTTTATTTTCATAAATTCCTCTAAAGGCGGAGGATGAGAGCATTGCGTCGTTTTTAACACCACGCATTTTCATACAGAGGTGTTCAGCATCTACTAAAACCACAACACCGTTAACTCCTTGAGCATGTAACTCGTCGGCGATATTCTTAGTTAGTCGCTCTTGAATTTGGAGTCTCTTTGAATATTTCTCAACCAGTCTAACAAGTTTTGATATGCCAAAAACTCTGCCATTTGGAGAGTAGGCAATGTGGATTTTTCCATAAAATGGCAACATGTGATGTTCGCACATTGAATAGAATTGAATATTACGTGCAATTACCACATCAGAGTCCTCTGAGAACTGTACAGAGAGCTCAGAATCAGAATCATAACCCCCGAAGATTTCTTTGTACATATTTGCAATTCTTTCAGGAGTCTCTCTTAACCCCTCACGGGTAGGATCCTCACCTAATTCAATGATTAATTCCCTAACAAGCTTTTTTACGCGTTCTTCATCCATGTAATATTCTCAGACGAATTTTCTAGTATTTGAACCTAATCAGTTTTTTAGGCAGGTGCTAATTTTATGGCGCACCAATTAGTTTGTGTAGCTGAGGAACAACCTTAACATCCATGTAATATGGAAATACTAAATCATACAAATTCAACAGAAGATCTAATGATGGTTCAGATATGCCATATGTAGGTTGAATAATAAATCCATCAATGTCATCTCCAGACACAACTCTGAAAATCTCCTTTGCCAGTTCTTTAAATTCATTTAAATCGGTTTTTGAGCTAACTACAATTTTGACATAGGTTGTTTTCTTTGCCTTTACAGATGATTCAAGGCATTTCATCGCATGGCCAATTAATTTGTCATAGTGTTTTGAATCTGCAAAATCAGAATCCTTTGTTTTGAATTCTATTTTGACAATATCAATGAACGGTAAAACGTGATTGAATCTATCAATATCAAAGCATGATGATTCAAGATATGTGGGAATTTTTTTATCTTGGATATGCTTTGCAAGTAATGCAACTGCTTTATGCTGGATTAGGGGATCACCGCCAGTAAAATTAACTTTGTAGGTGTTATTTCTCAAATTAGAATCAATCAGATTGCTTGCATCTTCAATCGTATATTCCGTACCAGAATCAAGCGGAAGTGACTCCTTTGTGTCACAATAAAAACAAGTAAAAGGACATCCTGCAAGTCTTACAAAAAGAGTCTTTGTGCCATAAAGAATTCCTTCACCTTCAACTGATGTAAATATCTCAAATAACCTTACTTTCAAGTAATAGTGGTAGTTTTTTTCATTATTTATTCAATGACTTTTAATGCATTACAGGCTCTTTGGTATAAAATAATCCAGAAACTGCAAACACTACTCCCAAGATACCAATAGTACTGCCAATAAGCTCAACTTGATTTTTGAAATCTCCTTCCATTGGGGCCCATAACCAAGCCATCAATGCACCAACAATTATCATCGGTATACCAACACCTACAATTATTGGTTTTGATGCCATGCTAAATTCTGTTTAGAAAATGTATATGAAGTTTATGATAAACTATCAAAGAGAATTTTTAATTTCTTCTAATTGTTTTGCTAAGTCCCTCAGAAGATCGTTTGCTGTTTCAAATTCCCCATTATACAAATGACTCTTAATAATTTGAATAGTGCTCCTAGCATCTTTGAGATCGTCTAGATTTACTCCATCTGTTTGAGATAGTCTAGATATGGTTTTTTCTAGTTGTAAAACTCTAGATTCAAGTCTATCATTCTTTGTTAATTCAAACTGATCCTTAATAGAGATAATTTTTCTGATTTGTTCAATAATTTCATTTTTATCATCAGCTAAGGATAGGTTTTCCTTAGCTGTCTCAAGTTGTTCTATGATTTCATCAGAAACACCCTGTTTTTTGGCATTTTCAATTAATCTATCAAGTTGCTCCAAGTATTGCTGAGCATATTCTTTAGCACGTTGAAATTCTTGCTTTGATGCTTCCTCACGTAGTTCTTTGTTTAGTTCCACAATTTTTTCTTTAATTTTAGAGAGGGTTTCTAATGCTAGTGGAAATTGGCGATCACTGACCATCTGTCTTGCTTGACTGAATAATCCATCAAGTTCCGAAAAATCAATTGTTGTATTGTATTTTTTAGCAATTGTTTTTAGGCTTGTAACATATACTTGTAATCTTTGAAGATCATTTGATGGATCTTTTACGTTATTTCTAACAGTAGTTGTTTCTGCTTGAGGAGAAACATTAGATGAAGATTGTCTAGAGATTTCTGTAAAAATTTTCATTGCAGAGAGAAAATGTTCTTTTGCAGAATTAATGTCATCATTTGCAAGTGCATTTTCCAAAGCACTGACTTTTTGCATGCCCTCTTCAAATAATTCTTTCACTTTACTTGAAGAGTTATCAGAGATTTGATTGTGAATTTGTTCTTGTGCGCGTTTTGCAATTTTTAAAAGAATGGCAGGATCATCCTGAGCAGAAACATTGCTGGTCATGCCTCCGAAAATCATACTTGTAACTAAAATCAACAAGGCAAAAGTTGCTACAGTTTTCATTCTTCTTCCTCCACGTTTTTCTTTAATCTAACTAGGTTTTGTGAATCCTTTTTAGAAGTTTCGATTACTCCTAGTCTTTCCAGTCGTTTTACTGCTCTCCACATTGTAGTTCTAGGTTGTAAGAATTTCTTTCTCAGATCACTTTCTAAGATCTCTCCTCCATTTTCAGAAATAAATTTTACAATTTCTTTATCGTCATCACGCATGTCAGGTCTTAATCTGAAAATAGTTTCAATGTCATTAGAGACAACACTCGTCTTAGGTTCAAAAGTATTTTCAGTTTGTATTACTGGTAGAGATTTTGTTTGTTTTCGCTTAATCATAATGATTGCTCCTACAGCAGATGCTACGATAGGAACTCCAATTAATGCAAATATCGAAATATCTACAGGTTGTTGTTCTGGGGTTGTAGATGGGGTTGTATCTAAGATATAATTAATTTCTGAAAGACCTGTGCCTAAGTCTAGTTTGGTTTGCTCATTGATTATATTCATATTTGATGGAAGGGCATTCATTCCTACAATAATGGAGTTTGTTGGCATCAGCAACGAATAGTCCGTTGGAGAGTCAAGAGAGAAAGTCCAGACTCTTCCCTCTTTTGAGATCAAGTCATGAATATCATAATCAATTGTAATAGTGGATGAGCCAAAAGTATCAATAGTTGCCTTGTTACCGACTATTTCACTAGATAATAAAAACCCGTTTTCTCCAACTGCCACAAAGTTATCAATAGATGGGCCAAATAGATCGACTTCAAAGTCAGGATCTAACGGATTCACATCCAACTTGGATGTGACGTGTGTAGAACCGTCTGAATAAAGAGTAAGATCAAGAGTTCTAGTAGAACTGAATGAGGTCTGAATGGGTATCGTGAACGCAATAACAATTAAGCTTGCAATTAGCAGGGGTGTCTTAATCATTATTTCGAGGATACCCTCAGTCCTTACAAAAAGCATTCCATCTTCTCTAAAAGTCTCTTTCCTATGGATTTGTACGATTTCTGGGTTCATTGGCTCAATACCTTAGGTTCATGCTTTCTACGAGTCCCTGAAATCTCTTAAATTCCTGGAAAAACTGAAGCCCTTTTTCAGTAATTAAAAAGACTCTATTCCTGTCATTTTTGACGGACTCGACTAAGCCTGCTTCTACCAGTTTCTCACATTTGTCTAGTACTGCATAGTGAGACAGGTTGGCTTTGCGAGAGATTGCAGATACAATGACTCCACCACGACCGCCATCAGCGGTAACGTCTAAGATATCACCCATTATGCCCATTTCGGACCTGTATTGTTGTTTTGACATACTCTAGTATAGATCGAATCAGTTAATGAGGAATGTTTTGAAACTTCAAAGCGGAACACAAAGCGGAACGGCTGTTTCGGTAAAAAAAATGGCCAATTTTTTGAAAAGTTGATGCGTGGCAGAAAATGCAAACAAAAGTTATACCTAAAAAATCAATAGAAAAAAAGAGAATTTTTAGAAAAATAGTCATTTTAGATATTTTTCCAAAAATGGCTGAATTTTTGGGTATTTTGTGTAATTTTCAAGAGATTTTGCATATAAGGAACAGGATGTTTCCTTGCCGTTCCTAAACTATTATTTATACAATCTATTGATATGATAAAATTTCATAATCGAACCGTTATTGGAATTATCATCCTATTCATGCTTGGTGCTTCGCCTTTGTCGGTGATATACTCATTTGGAGAAGATTATCAAATAGAAAATGGAAAAGATGCTCAAAATATAGGAAAAAACCTCAAGAAAGGAAGGCTCTCGATTATTCTTACTGAAAAGGTAGTTAATGAAAGGCTGGAAGTTCAACACCATGTTGTGCCAAAGGTATTATCAGAAGATAAACAGAGAATGTTGCCCTTGGAGGACGAGATCTTAGGCTGGGCATACGTAAATTATAAGGCATATCATGCAGGAATAACCCTTTTTGATGGAAAAACAACAAAAGTTGGAGAAAACATGTGGCAGATTTCCATAGACGACATACCAAATATTGGATATAATGAATTTGGCTCAGAATTTAGTGAGAAACACAGTAACTATGAAGTAATGAATGATTCAGGCTCAGAGATGGATCTTAGCTATAAAGTGATATTTTCCGGAAAAATTACTGAAACAGATCATGAAGATGTATTGATTAATTCCTTTATCAATTCTGGATTAAATTCTGAGACAAGTCAAAATATCAGATTCTCACAAATTGGCGATATGACCATAAATTCAGAAAAATCATCTGTATCTAATCAGGATTCTACAAATTCGATATCATAGGTCAATTGCCATTTTTCCTTTAATTGAATAAAAATCATTCACAAGGTCAGCTTTGAGATGCATAATAACTTTTTATTCTCTTTTCAAAAGTAAAATCATAAAATGTTTGATAAATTCAAAAACGACGATGACGAGGGAATGGTAGAGGAAAAAGCTCAAGAAAGCGAAAATATGGATTCTAGCTTTAAAGTAGAACCACTAACAGAAATCGGTATCAGCGAACTAATGGGAAAACGTGCAAAATTAGAAGAAGCCATGGATTATGTTGGTTTAATGATAAAAAATCTTAAAGAAAAAAGAACTCTGCTTGAAAAAGATATTGAAGAAGAATCAGTCGATATTAAAAATCTTAAAGAAAAATTACAGAAGGTTAGTGAGTATATTGACGAAGAGAACAGAGGAATCAAAGAACTTACAAAAAAGAGACAACAAGTAGAAAATGAAGCTGATGAAGTAGGTTCGATTATCAAAAGTTTACAAGAAAAACTTGTAGGAGTTGACAAGGTAATTGACAACGAAGGAAGCAAGGTCAAGAAAATCAAAGAATCTAGAGATTCTATTGATGGCTAAAAGATTCAGAAGTTATAGAAACTTTGTGCTGGTTACTTGAGAACTATTTGTAGGGACTGATGGAAACATCCGACCTGTAGAACTTTCTGCTACGGCAGCAGCTTCCTTTAGAATACTTTCAGATTCTGAATTAGTAGTTGAATCTATTCCAAACGCTGAATCTCCAGAGAAACTTTCAGTCATAAAGCCTCCAAGCATTTCTGCCATTTGACCAATTTCTTGTTCTGCACTAGGCATTATTTTTCCTAGAGAGGATTTTAAATTCTTCATCAATCCCATTGTAGGTATAATTGCTACGACTGTATCTCCAAGATCACTACAGGTAGTTAATCGTAACTCAATTCGTTCTAATGATATTCTGGCATTACTCAAAATTTTTGAAACTTTTCTTACTTCAGCAAGCTCGTTTCCAAGAACCTTGCTAGTTTGGACATCATGTTTTTGTGTTGCGTCAACAATTCTTTGGAATAGTTTAGCATCACGCTCTTGTAAGCTTGTAAGCATCGAGTCTAATTTTTTGATTTGTAGCTGTAATCTTCTAATTCCTTCTTGAACTCTTGGTTTTAATGCTCCTTTTGGCTTGATTGTATCATTAATTTTTTCAGTAATGGTAGGTTTTGGTTGCTTTGACCAGTTTTCAGATAGATTTGGCAATGCATTGAGTTTTAGAATTGATACTTAATTTTGGGTGTGAAAAATGGTTAACAGTATATGAAATTTAACTAACAAAAGTCAAATATTGAGAACAGTTTCCATCAAAAAATTCTAAAATAGAATCTAGAAAATTCTCCAATAATTGATTTTACATATAATGGACATTTTAAAATTACAGCAAACAGTGCCTCAAAAATCTATTAGATGATTTTTCGGTATTTGTTCATGAGTGAAATTCTTGGTTTTAATTCAGATGATCGTTAATAAAGAATTGTTGATTTGACAAATGGAATTAAACATAATTAGAATTATGTCCAGTATTAAATACAACGTAATAAAGTATGATTTATTCTTACTAGATAAAAATAATTATGAGTAATTAGTATTTTATGAAATTGATTATATCATTTGATAGATAAGATCATTTATTTATCAAAAAAAATTAGTCTCAATTTTTAAAAATAAGCCAAATGTAAAAAAATTAAACAGTATTTGATAAACAAGAAATGATTTTTACTCATGAAAAAATAATCAAGACAGTATCAAAAACAGAACAATACAGTCATATGGTTTTGAAAAAATAATTAGACAAGAATTTTCAAGAAGAAATAATGAGTTTGATGATCTTGGAAGTGATAGAATTAAATAGAATGTTGGCAAGAAGGATAAGAGAATCAACTGGTTCAGATAAAGTTAGAATTTATTTTTATAATGGAATTAACAACTTGTTATGATGAATAAAAGAATAATATTCATTCCTATAATTATTGTAGTTGGAATTTTGACACTAAGTTTTTTATCAGATCCTGCTGAAGAAAAAAATACAACAGTCTTTCATATCACTCTTGCAGATCCCAGTCTATATTCTAATGGAGTTTTTACAGATTCGTTTGTGATTGATAGGGGAGAATATTCCTTTAGATTCGTACCCAATGGTAGCAGTCCAGATATTTTATCAGTAACACTGTCAGGTGAAAAATTAAATTTTTCACAAGATTTTCATCTTAAAGGCACTTCTCATCAAACTGGGATTTCGGGATATTTTACATGGGAATATGAAGGAGAGAAAACCGTTTTTGTTTCTGAAATGCAAGAAATGTCTATAACAATAAATCCAAATGGGCAAATTATGGGTTCGGTATCTGTAGATATTTTAGAAAACTGAGGCGTATACCCCTTCACTGCAGAACAATGAGAGATTTCCTCTCTTTTTCAGTTCGTTAAACGACTGATTGCCTTTTTCGTTCTGCGGG
>JAGQHE010000111.1 GCA_020431995.1 Candidatus Nitrosopumilus sp. | reverse complement strand
GACTCAAAGTATATCGGAATGATTTGGATATTGTGAGTTTTTTCAAACTCGTGCATGACATGGTATGCAAGCGCGCTCTTGCCAATCCCGCCCATGCCCCATATCGTGACTATCCTGGACTCTTTGTTTCCATTTACAAAAAAGTCATTCATGTGATATAGAATGTCCCTGATCTGGTCATCTCGTCCAACAAAGATGTCATGCTCGCCATCAAACTTTTCTGGTCTTGTGACTCTTTTTGGAGGTTCGGGACTCTCCTGTATTTTTGCTTTGTATCTAACATTTAACAGATTTGCCAGATTGTCATAGACCATTTTCTCAAACCCTTCTTTTCCGTTGTATGTCCAATACAGCCCCTCTTTTGGGAATGATTCCTTGAATTGTAATACTCTTGTTAACTGAATTGCGTCCTTAGATGTTGTTGCTGTGTATGGTTTCTGGTTAAAATAAAACATGATGTGATGTTTATGGTTGTTTTGCCATTCCTTGACTGCCTCATCAAACTCGTGCTCTGTCCCTGTCTTGCCGTCCTTTGTAGGGGTGCCAAACTTGTGCCAGAATATCCCAATGAAAATATCACAGGTTGGAAAATCTAATATCGGATCCAGTATTCCCTGTGTTCCGTCTGGATGAAAGTCAGGATATCCGTTTGTTTCCCACTTTGTCAAATCAAGATGATATCCTAACTGAGATGCAATGTGCCGGTTTATTCTATCGACAATATCACCAAGCATGTCGCGTTCCTCTTTGACATCGCCTGGGGAACCCACCACCACCCGGAGATGCTTCTTTTCACTCATTGCAGATGCATTTGGTTGAGGTGGTAGTGGTTTTAAGTTTGTGTCATGCTTGACAGTATCCTGATCTTGGAGTCCGTCATGATTCTGTTCAGGTGACCTGTCCTGATCTTTTGTTTTATATTCCATAATGTCTGCTTTGAAATTCCAGATTCCTTGACGTCTTTGGGTTTTAGTCCCAATATCTTTGGTACAAGTTTCCTAAAACTTTCATCAATCGCTGATTCGTTCTGATATGTCTCATAACTGGATTGGTCCAGTCCAAACAATTCAGACTCTTCCAGTCCGTTACTCTCTTTTCCTATGTGAATTACATTTCCAACATCAACATGCTTTCTTCGTAAAACACCTATATCGCCATCAAATTTTGATTCTGGATGCCTCAAATATTCCTCGATAGTATTCCACAAGGATCTCCAGTATCGAATTCCTTGAAGTTCTCCTTGTTCCGGGTCATTATAGTCCACAAACCTTTCGTAGACCGCGTGCTTTGCAGGGTTCTGATACGGCGCAAATGGCTTGATTTGCTTGCCCGTCTCTGGATTCGTACTGTTTGGGAATCCGACCAAGGCAAAGTTTGACGGCTTTATCTGGGAATGATAGTCCTTTTCTCTGTTCATAATCTTGAACCTGGATAAGATTGTCGGGGTTGATATTGATAGTTGCTGGATTGCATACTTTCCGTCATATTTTGAGAACAGTTGCTCTTCTGTTGTTTTGCCATAGTGCAAATCCAAAATGTCTTGCCATATCTGCTTGTGCCATTCTGATTTCTCATCAGCGTCCGACCTGAACGGATCAAGAAGATGACCCAGCCCGTGCGCAGAATATTTATCGCCATCTATCACGGTTTTACCGTCTGCAACATCATAAAGGCAGTATCGCTTTGCAGAAATCCCATAAAACCACTTGTGAGATTTTTCAACCTTGAACAAGTCTGCATCAAAATCATAAGGGTTCAAGGGTTGGAAAAATTCCTTGATCTCTTCTGTGTATTGCGGTGGAATCATCATGCTATCAGTATCACAATATGCGTGAGTTGTACCGTGTCTTGCAAGCAAGGACTCTGCAGTTGCCAAAAGCAGCCTTGCAGCTGAAGTGATTGCCACTGCAATTATTGGGTTGAACATAAATCCGGTCTTTTCTGTTTTTAGTTTCTTGTCCTCAAAGCTGGACAGACCATAGACTTTGACTGGGGTCTTTTCTTTTTCTGAGAATGTGTTGATCTCTACAAATATTCCATAGCTGATTGCATTTGTAATTATCTTGATGATCTGCTGTTTTCTGTCATACTCTGTGTAATCTTGTGAGGATTTCTCAAAAGAATCACGTTTCTCTTTTATCTTTTGTCTTGACTCAATCAGGTTTTTGTACAGGTCTTTGCTGTATGGGTCTACCTCTAGTCCTTGAATGGATATGGTCTTGAGGTCCTTCTGGCATCCTGCAGGCTCAAAACTAATTGCCTTTAGTATCTTTGGGCATTTGCCAGAAAGCAGTTTTGATGCTATGATGTCAGCAAGACTGTACCACATTGGTTCTGTTCCAGAGACATTACAGATTCCAATATTCCATGCATATTTTTGTCCAAATTTTGACCTAACAGGAAGAATGTCGTTATCTGGAATGATCTGGACTATGCATGGAAATCTCTTCCACATCTTCTTGTCCTGTATGTCATGAATCCGAAAACATTCTACCAGTTTCTGAATTTCAAGAGTAGAATCACGGCATACTATCTTGTCAGATATTACAAACTTCCATAACTCCTGTAGAATGCAAACAGTAGGATACATTGAAAGAAAGTCAAGCAAATCACACATTACAGGCGTCTTTCTTATCTTGCACTCTGTTCGGCCTCCATAATAGCAAGTCATTATCTTTCCTATCATCTCGGGAGAAAAGTCCGGATTCTTCTCTAGAAATGATCTCACCCGCATCTTTCTGAGAAACTGCTTTCCTATTGTGGCAGGAGTGTATGCTTTAGTGATCGGTATGTCTAACTGATAGGAATCAAACTCTTTTTGGGCTGCAAGAAAAAGATAATACGTTGATTTTACGTCGTTGATGCAGTAATTTATGTAATCGGGGCTGATTTTGCCGTGTTCTTTTGCCTTTGATTTTTTAAGTTTGGTTTTAAACGCATGGCATGCAGATTCTAGTGTATGCTTCTTGTCTGTCAGTGCATGAGCCAGTGTCCTTAGATCAACAAAGTTTCCCTTGAATTTCTTTGATTTGCTTTTTGGATTTGCCCATTGGATGAATGATAACGTGCTTGTCTGGTGTGTTAGGTATAGTCTTGGATAGTGCAGATTTTGAGAAAGTAGTAGTGAAAACGCCTCTTTCTTTTTTACTCTGGCCACAGATGACCTTATTGCAATTCTGGTTACATCAAAAGGCAGATTGAATCCGACACAAAGAGACTCTAAATCATATACTTCTGTCAGAAATATCTCTCTGAACTGTTCTATTGTGTAAATTGTAATTTGTAGATTTTCTGCGTGACTCTTTAGTATGGAAATCTGATTTGGTTTTACTATTTTTGAATCATAGTATAACCCACAATGCTCTAAAACCTTGTTTTGGTAAATCTCAAAGTATCCAAATGTGAGATTCTGATGCAGATCAGTCGTGGTTTCATTATCCAACACAAGTACCCTGTCAAAGGATTTCTTCTTGGCTGGTGGAATGATTTTATTTCTGGTCTCCTCTCCAACCAGGGCATATGCCCTTACAGCGACATCCAGTTTATTCATCTTCAATCATCTTGCAAATAAGGATAGATAGTAAGTCGTTTAATCCCAACATTACAAAGAATTGTTTTCTTTTCTCAGGCTTGTTTGGTTTAGCCCAATCCTTTGGCCAGAATCTCTGCTTTCTTGAGATTCTGCCATGGCAATTCCTGCACAGTGAAACAACAAGTGGCGAGTTTGCTTTGCCTGCTATGTGGTGAAATTCCAAATCAAGAGGATCGCCATGATTACATATGATACAATAGCCTTGTGAACAAAGAAGATTATCAATAATCTTTTTTTCCTCAATCAATGCTGATTTGTCATCAAAATAGGACATTACTGCCTCCGATAGATTGTAAAGAATTCCGGCTCCTCTCTTTTCTCAAATATTTCTAGCAGTTTGGAAATGTCGGTCTCAAAATGGTGATACTTGCCAAAAATGTCTTTGACTACAGCATATTGGAATTCCTTTAATGGGCAGGGATTGGCCCTGTCTATTCCCTGACCTATTGCAGAGTGATACTTGGCAATCTTTTGGGCCTTGGCTAGACCCATGACCTGAATGAAATTTTCTTCACCGTCCTCATAGATTCTCAGGATTCGAGTAAGACTGTCGGTTCTTTTTGCAGATATTTTGTGGTTTTCTCTCTTTAATGCTGCAGACAGGTATTTTTTTGCCATATGCGGGCTTGTGCCTGCCATCTTTACTGATTTACTAAAAGACAGGCCACTTCTCATCAGCCTTAATGCCTCAAGGGAATCATTGTATTTTGCCAGCTGTTTTGGAGTGAGACGATTCAGGCTTGTTATCCTGACTTGAGACCTCATTTTATCTTCCTCTTTTGTGGTGTCAGGATTAGTTCCTTGTTTTTGCCCAGTCTTATCTGGATAAAATCACCTGCCTCAAGCCCGACTGTATCAAGCCAAAAAGGGGGCAAGGACACAAGGCGACTATATTCTATTTTTATTATTTTTCGAATTAGATTTTTTTTCATTATAATTATGATTAGTACAATAATTATAAATACACTAAGATGAGTGTAGTAAGTGTAGCAAAAATGGAATATGACCCATACCAAACTCAGAAAGATATCAAAATGCAAAACAAAAGATTTATTCTGTCATTGTTAGAATGTTCGCCAAAACGCTTTACAGATCTGCAAAAAGACACCAACTTTTCTCCAACAGGACTTACAAGCATATTGAAAAGAATGATGGAGGAAAACGAGATAGAAAAAACAACACATCATGGAAAGGCGTCTTATGCAGTTACAAATGCAGGAAAACAAATTCTGGAACGAGGAAAGGTGACACAGATCCTGAACGCAATAGAAAAGAATGGCGGAATATACTATTATAATTACTCTGGTGTTTCAGAGATACTACATACTCACAGGTTAATGGGAGGCATTTATCCTTACTTGGCAACAGATAGAAACTTGGATAAACTGAATCTTTTGTCTACATCAGACATTTTAGATATTGAAAAATTTATTCTGGATAAGCTTATCAAGAAAAGAAACAAGTTAAAAAAAGAAACAACCGGGCAGTTGGTCTTTGGATTTGTCATCGACTATCCAAAGTTAATAAATACAATTGAAAGAGATCCTAAAGAAATCACAAGAAATTTTGCAGACATGCTGAAAATTCTTGCTCAAGAATATGCTCCTCATAGCAATAACGAGATGAAAAAACAAAATGACAAGCCTCAACGTGCTGAAAAAGAAAACTCAGATAAGACGAGGAGGAGGAAATGAATACTTGCATGATTTCAGGATTTGGAACATCGATAAACGTAGACAAGAGAAAACTCGTCATCACAAACAAGATGCAGAACACAAGACTGGAATTTTACCCACACAAGATTAATCATGACAGTATCATCATTGACGGCCATACCGGCAACATCACGTTTGAGGCAATGAGATGGTTGATGAAACATGACATCAACTTGATCTTGCTTAACTGGAATGGTCAGTTATTGGCAAATGTCATGCCTGAGCAGCCAAAATCAGGAAAATTACGCGTAAAACAGTATCAAAAGTACCTTGATTCTGAGGCTAGATTCGAGATTGCGCTTAAAATCGTACAATGTAAGGTAGAGCATTCCCTGAATTTGTTGGAAGAATTATCAGAATATTATGAATGTGTCGATTTTACCAAGATTAGAAAATTAGCAGAAAAGGAAGATTTGTTCTTGTTGGACGTAATGAAAAATAATGAAAATCAGAATATTTCAAAATCAATCAAACAACTGATGACATATGAAGGACGAATTGCTGGAATCTATCATTATAACCTAATGGCAATTTTCAATCAGTTAAATCCAGAGTTTAATTTTACGGGAAGAAAGAACAAGTCTAGCTCAAGAAACTATAATGCATCAGATGAGATCAATGCATTGTTAAATTACGGTTATGCAATACTGGAATCAGAGATTAGAAAAGTCATCAATGGAATAGGATTGGATTATTCCATTGGATTCCTACATGAGATTAACCAGAGCAGAACTCC
>JAGQHE010000110.1 GCA_020431995.1 Candidatus Nitrosopumilus sp. | reverse complement strand
TGAAAGTTTCAATCAATTCATCTATTGCATCATTAAGAATCATATCAATTCCAAGATATCAAACCCTGATAAATCAATTTCATTTCCAAACTAGTAATGAATCTATTATGTACTAATTTTCTAAGTTATATTTCATGTGTAATCCACTAGGTTAGAAATGTGGTGTATTGTAGGTGTATTATCAGCAATAATCTCAAAATATTCAATTAGTAATGTCTTTTTTGAAGAATATGAGTTTTCAGTTAGAAACACTTCTTGATCAGAGTATACAAGAATTTAATGATAGATGCATAAATGAAATAAAACCAAAAATTTACTCAGTATTCATTTAAATTAAAAATAGTGTAATATCTTACAAAGGAGAAATTAGATCTTATCTTAAGACAGTACCTTTTGGAGATATATTACAAATATTATATTTCAACACTGTTGAAAACCTTTCATCATTCTTTTGTTGTAGATGCTCCTATTGACAAGGTATAGAATTTCTATACTGATTTACACCATTTAGAAATAATCACTCCTAAAAGATTGGATTTTAAGATAATTGAATCAAGTAGTAATGAAATAACATTGGGACAAACTACTTATTTTTCAAGCAAAGTGTACTGCCCTTAAATTTGACTGGTTTGTGCCTAAACTAGATACGGTGAAAGAACAAAGTGTACTACCCATATAAAGACAAGGCCAGAGCTAGGAAGATACTGATGCGCATATCAGTACGCAGGCGATTTTACTCTACAAACGAGTTAGCAAAAGCATTGAGCAACGACAGGACCGTTTATCCACCCCAGCGTGTAAAAACCACCCTTGAAAGGCTCAGAGAAGAACTTGCCACGCTCATTGGTATTGGATTCCGGGTATGCCTTCGTCAACAAGTTGTCATAGACTGTGTTCACTAGGCAGTTGTAAGTGCCCAACGTTCACAACAAATCCTATGGGATGGTTAAGTGTTTGTTGTGGTTTAACAATTTGTGCATGTGTATAGATTGAAAAACAATGGATCACTGCAATAGGTTCATTTTTACTTGTAAATGACGTGTAGTTTATTCAGATTTGCTGAATATTTGTTGTGATTTCAAATGACCTCTTAGAACCAACTTTTACTGAAGCATTTAATGAAATAAAGAATAACATTCAGTAAAATCATCAACAAGATGATCCACAAACAATACTCCATATAATGAAAAAGTCCTTTTGATTGTAACGTCTAAACTCCCTTGCAAAGTTGAGATTATCAATATGGACTGTAGCAAAGTTGATAATCTAGAAATTGATGATATTTGTCAATTAATAAAATTTGATTTAACAACTTTTGGGAATTTTTGTGAATGATTTATCAGTTCTACCTGCTCCTTTTATTTGATCTGAACAACACATAGCATGGAAATGGAAATACCGATACCGTGCCCAAAATGCGGAAGCAAGATGCGCTGCATATCCTATGACGCGACATTAAGAATTCTAAAGAGTAGAAGCTGGCAAGTCTGCAAGAGTTGCAACTATGAAATCAGCATAGAGAAATTCAAACAGTCAATATGCTGTGTCTGACTTCCAGACTGACTGCATCTTTCAGAATGCTAGGTTTGGGTTTAACTGAATGTGTAGAAACAGAAACCAATACGGCGTTTGGCAAATCAGATCTCTGTATATCAAAAAATAAGTTAAAAAAATTATTGTGCTTCCATTCTGGCTAGCCAATCGTTGTCATTGTCGTTGCTCTTTGATGTCTCTTGTGTCACCTGTTGGGGTGGTTCTGGAAATGTGACTGTGACTTCAGATGAGGGCTTTGGTGTTGGTTCACTTCTAGCTTCGACTGATTCTGAATGTCTGACTACTGGCTCTGTTGGCGCCTCCGGAAGTATCGTCTGAACCGACTGTTCTGATTCAGGGGTCTTCAGGTATGAAACGGCTGATTCTTGGATGTTCGGTGTCGTAGGAAACGCTATCTCGTGCCCTTCCAATTCAAGATCCGCGATTCTTCTCTTTATGTTTGAGATTTCTGCTGTCTCGTGAGTCACATGCTCGATCACCTCAGTCGTGCATGATTTCACTGTCTCAAACGTCGCATCAGAGATTTCGTTGCTCTTGTATTGTACTTTTGCATCAAATGATAGCATCTTTGCAGACTTCAGCTGCTCATCTAACTCAGTCAGTCTTGCCTCAAGTATGGCCTTGATCTGCTGCTCTGTTTTTTCCAACGATACAAGCTTTGACCTGTATTTTTCATGAACGATTTCTGCATCTTCCTTCATGTCATCGTTTTCTGAAACAATGTCTATCAGTGCCTTTAGACGACGTAGAGTTAACTGCTTTTCACGAATGAGCCTTTGCGAGTCTAATCTCCATTTGGGGATGAAGATAACAATGTCACCTTGGACCACTAATTGCTCGTACTGGATTTGCTGTAATCCCTGAGAGCCGCAGTCAACACCGACGGACTGAATGCTGCCGTCAATATCGGTTATTGTTCCTATGACCTTGCCCATGAATGTTCCGTACATGTCTTTGACGTTCTTACCGATAAATTCGATATCGTCGTTTGTCATGCGAATGACTCCTGATATTCGTATAACCAACAAAGTGTAAGTAATGTTTTTAGTTTTAGTTAGATTAATTTAACAAAATAACCGCGCATGAAATTTCAGTAATTTTAAAATTAAAAGGCACAGTAACAGAGTCATGATTCAAAAAGAAGAGCTGGAGCAAATCCTGAATTTTGTTGCAAACAGGTGGTCTGAGATCACAAAAGATCCTGGAAACAAGTCCCTTGAGGGCCTGCCTAGTGATTTCTGGATGAATTCCGTCGGAGGCAAGACCGCAAAGAATGGTTACTGGGTTACTTCGTTGATGTATACCGAGAATGAATCTGATGCGGCAAATTTCAAAGAGGTGCTGCTGAGATGGCAGGCAAAGGGGCAAAACAAAGACAGGGACAAGGGTCCCGATCTAATTCAGATTGGAAAAAAGAAATAGACTATTAATAATTGTGAATACCCGTATCGATATTGTCAGAGTTTTCAACTGAGGAAAAAAAAATCCTATCAGGACATTTCTCAAATACTGAAGGCAATGTCTTTGCAGTCATCACGCCAAGACAAGTTGATCGCGGCGCATTGATGTCACGATACAGCAGAACTGACAAAAGCATGAGACGAATTTTTCTTGATGAATTCTTGCAAAACGAAAACAGGGGAGAGGAATTCTACAACAGGGTGCTCTTGGAATACGGGGATGACTCTGTCGCAGAATTGGGAGAGGCTCAAATCGCGATTGAGGGCTTGTCAAACATCGCGGTAAAGAAAATCGAAGACAGGCGGATTGGACTGTCATATCTGGAAAAGTCATCCCGATACGTCGCATGGAACAAAAAAGAAAAAGGAAGGTATCGTTTCTACAGGGATCCGCAAATTATGAAATCAAGGTTTGCGGATCTTTATGAGGACAGTTGTAATTTTTCATTTGATGTCTATTCAAAAAACATCGAGCCGATGGTCATGTATGTCAGGGAAAAATACCCGATAGAGAAATACCGCTTCAAAGACTCAGTAGACGGAAAAGAAAAACCATTTTCCAAATTAAGAAACGAAGACGATGTAAAATCTGCCAGCATGATTTACAATGGCTCAACTAAGGCCAAGTCATTGGACATTCTCAGAGGATTGTTGCCAGCATCGACGCTGACTAATGTCGGGATTACCGGCAACGGGAGGGCGTTTGAATACCTTCTTACGGTCTTAGGGTCATCAGATCTGAAGGAAGAGCAGGATCTGGCCTCAAAAATTAAGAAAGAGCTAGACACTACCATCAAATCTTTTGTAAGGCGGGCAGACGACAAATACGGAAAAGCATTTCAAAAGTACCTAAGAGCCGTCAAAAACAAATCCAAATCCGTCGCCGTAAGCGAGATCAAACCCATGCCAAATGTGGGCGCCATGACAAAACTGATAGAATACGAATACGAAGCAAGCGCAATAAACAAGATAATCGCAAGCATAATCTATGACCAGTCCCCAAGCACGTCCTTTCGAGATGTCCTGTCGCAGGTAAAAAAACTATCAAAGCAAAGTAAAAGCGAAATCATTGAAGAATTCGCAAATCTCAGAACAAACAGGCGTCACAGGCCGTCAAGGGCATTTGAACATGTCTACTATACGTTTGATCTGTGCAACAACTTTGGGATGTTTAGGGATTTTCACAGGCATCGGACACTGACCGTCCAAAGGCAGCTGCTAACGACGGACCATGGGTACAGCATGCCAGACGAGCTTGAAGTTCTTGGCATGGACAAAGACTTCAAAGACTGCATGGAAAAGACCAAGGATGCATTTGAAAAAATCCGACCGAAATATCCGGAGCAGGCACAGTATGTTGTGAATTTTGGATACAACTACCCTTACCTGATGAAGTTTAACCTCCGCGAAGCGTGCCACCTGATTGAATTGAGAACGGTGCCTCAGGGTCACATTGATTACAGGCATGTAGCGCAACAGATGTTCAAACAAATAAACAAAGTACACCCGAACCTGAGCAAAGTCATGAAGTATGTCGATATGAAAGAGTATGACTTGGAGCGGTTTGAGTCCGAAAAAAGAACCGAAGAAAAAAGAAAGAAACTAAAATAACAGAACAGTCCACATGTTGGCAATGGCAGAAAAAATTGAAAAAAGTCCGGAAGAATGGAAAGAGATTTTGACGCCAGATCAATACGAGGTCTGCATCAACCATGGAACAGAACCGCCGTTCTCTGGGAAATACAACAACACCCATCTGGAGGGTATCTTCAAGTGTATCTGCTGCGGCGAAGAGCTCTTTTCATCCGATGCCAAGTTTGATTCAGGCTCAGGCTGGCCGAGTTTCTGGAAGCCACTGGATGAAGAGAAAATCGAATATGTCTCCGATACCGCATATGGCATGGTCCGTACAGAAGTTAACTGCAACAAATGTGGGGCGCACCTAGGCCATGTGTTTGATGACGGGCCAAAACCGACAAACCAGAGATACTGTATCAACTCAATCTCATTAAAACACGAAAAAGACGAAGACATGTGACATCAATCATGACGCAGAATGGGGGCATGTTTGCCGGATGACATTCAAAAATTATTAATAAAACACAATCAATGATAAGAAAACCAAGGGAAATAAAATGAATCAAAATTACAAAAGGACTGAATCGATTTGAGGATAATACTGTGCGGCTTTGGGGTTGTAGGCCAAAGCTTAGTCAAGCTATTTGATTCAAGAAAAGAGGATCTTTATGCAAAGTATGGGCTAAAGCCTAGGATTGTAGGGGTGTTTGACAGCAAAGGAAGCGCAGTTGACTCGTCAGGACTGGAATTCAACAAGCTCGTCGAAGTTAAGAAAAGATTCGGAACTGTAAAAAAATATTCTGACAAAAAAAACTCCATGTCTGGAATAGACATGCTGCAAAACATTGAGGCAGACGTGCTGATTGAAACGACTGCAAGTAATTACAAGGATGCAGAACCCGGCATGACTCACATTACCACTGCTATGAAAAAAGGCATGCATGTGATTTCGGTCAACAAAGGCCCTCTGGCGCTGGCATTCCCGTCACTTCTTGAGCTTGCGACGTACAACCAAGTCATGTTCAAATTTAGCGGCACCGTCGGCGGAGGGACGCCGATTCTTGATTATGCTAAGAACAGTCTGAGGGGGGAAAGAATAACGTCTTTTGCAGGAATTCTGAATGGCACCACAAATTACATCCTATCAAACATGGCGGCAGGACTGTCGTTTGAGGATGCGTTAAAAGATGCAAAAAGCAAGGGATATGTCGAGGCAGACGAGTCTCTGGATCTGGACGGGTTGGATGCTGCCGCTAAGTTGGTAATTCTTGCAAACTGGATAATGGGGATGAAAGTGACAATGCCGGACATCCAATGCACAGGCATACGAAAAGTGACTTCCGAGGACATCAAAAAAGCTGCCAAGAACAACTGCGCCATCAAACTAATAGCGTCATGTAACAAGGAACTTGTCGTGTCTCCAAAAGAAGTGCCCACAGATGATCCTCTCTGCGTGAACGGGACATTAAACGCAATTGCTTTTACATCTGAGCACTCAGGCACCCAGACAATTATCGGGAAAGGCGCGGGAGGAATGGAGACTGCCAGTTCGATACTCAGGGACCTGCTGGATATTCGACAAGAGATTGCAAGAGATTGAAGTCCAACCTTATTTCAAAAAGTGAGACGTCGGAACTCCTGAAGACGGTTTCGGAAAAGTGGGGAATCGAGTTTCCCAAAATAAAAAATGTCAAAGTATATCAAATTCTAGACGATGCGCAGATCATTACAGGTGCAGGGGTAAAAATATTGAAGGTTGACGAAGATTATCTGCCGTTTTTGTCTGAAACTGAGACGCTGCAAAAATTCCCCAGCGTGATGGTGGACATGGGTGCGGTGAAGTTCATGTGCAAGGGAGCCAATGTGATGAGGCCCGGGATCAAGGAATACACAAAGTTTGAAAAAGACAGTCTGGTTTGCATTGTTGAAGAGTCGCAACATAAATTTTTAGCAGTTGGAAAGTCTCTAGTTGCCAGCTCCGAACTGGAAAACATGGAAAAGGGAGAGGTCATAAAAAACATCCATTACATCTCAGATAGGTTCTGGGAAGTCGGAAAGACAATTCACAGCTAGACTCGTGCTCTTATCTTGTCTAAAAAGTCCTGCAGTTTTTTGACATGTGATCCTTCCCAATAAACCTGCTTGCATTTATCGCACTCCCAAAAGTCCTCGTTGAATTCAAAGACTTTTGGCGGGACTCTGTTTGAAATCTTTGACTTGGCGATTCTTGTTGTTTGGGAATTGCATCTGGTGCATCTTGCAGTGTCTCCAGATATCTCGTTTAATTCCAAATCCACCGTGTCAAGGATTTCAAAGAACTGCTCTATCTCATTATCTTTTGTGATCTGAATGGCCACGACGTCAGATTTCCTTGCATTGGCAATCAGCTGCCTGTCTTTGGAAATGATTGTCCTGTCTTCTTGCTTTGCTTTTTTAATCAAATCCGAGTCACTCATGCCTGAAAAATATTCAGTATCGTATCCTAACAACAATAGTTTCTTTGCAACATTGCCCAGCATTCCGTCAACTAAAAACAACATGACTGCAAGACTGATGGCTGCTGTTACTTGATCTGCTCTGTGAATTCATCAATCCCGTCTTTGGTGATGACTAGTATGTCGATGCCGTCCCCACTGGCTGAGTCTCTTAGAGATGCCGAACGAACTGCCCGCTTTGCCAAATCTATAGCCTCGTCCTTGCTCATGTTTGGCTTGTACTGCGGATCCAACACACCAAGTGCCATTTCGGCACCGGTTCCGACCGCTGCATATTCGTCAGGAAGAACGGAGCCTAGCGGATCAAGCGTATACATTATTGGTTTGTCAACTACGCCGCCTACGATTACCTGGGTCAACAATGGGAAATACCTTCGTTCATACATCATGTTTGACATCATCTTGGCAACCGTGTTTGGCGGGATGTCCCTTTTTAGCTCCATCTTTCTAATTTTCGCAAGGGCTGCAATTTGCAAGGTTAAGATCTGCATGTCTGCCACTAGTCCGGCACAAGTTGCACCGACTTTGGGTGTGATCGGAAATGTTTTCTTTGTGGATTTGCTCACCAGAAAGTTTCCAAATGCGATTCTTTTCTCACTGGCAAAAACTACGCCGCCATCAAAAGTAATTCCAACAGCAGTTGCTCCTGGCATATACATTGACATAACTCAAATAATTTTGCCGCATAATAAAGGGCTTTCTACATCTGATGCGCGGCTTACGGGTAAAATAGTTATATTAAAAAAATCTCTCAAAAAATATTGGCTACTGCTGAAATCAAAGAAAAGTTTCTAAATGACGTAGTGACTGCTGGTCTGAGATCAGTAGTCGGGCTGATCTTTATTGTCCATGGCATATCTAAATTTAATCCGGGATTTACGAGCTTCTTGACAAATAACGGAATACCAGTGGAGATGCAGATTCCTCTCGCATTGGCGGAGCTGGTCCCAGGCATTTTGTTGATCATAGGCATTCTTGGCAGACTGTCTGCATCATTGTTATCTATAGTCATGCTGGGGGCGATTTTTGTCATAAAGGGAGCCAAAAGCCTAACCGGGAACGGAGGGGTTGAAATTGATTTGATTCTGCTTGCATCGTCAATAGTGATCATGATATTAGGGCCTGGAAGGATTTCACTGTCACACATCATTAAAAAAATTCCCAGGTGTCTTCACTGATTGGTTCCAAAATTATGCATGATCATGCACATGCATTTTGTCGTTTTCTTCAATAGATCCACTCTGGCAAATTCGTTAGGCGAATGAATTCTTGAAAACATGTAGGTGCTTCCTATCGAAATACATGGGGCTCCAAGAACCTTGACAAATGGATGCATCGGACCCGTTCCTGCGTTTGAAACATTGAGGATGGATCTTCCAAAAACCCTGTCAGCTGCATCTTTTACTTGGGCAACAAACGGATGGGATGATGCTGTTCTTGCTGCCGCTTCGCCATGAAATACCTTGATCTTGACATCTGAGAAGCCCTTTGATTTTAGATGGTTTCTTAACCTTGACACTTGTCTTTTGGGATCCATTTTTGGCACCAGCCTAAAATCAATTTTCACCAACGCCTCGCCTGGAAGAACAGTTTTCGCACCCTCCCCAGTATATCCTGACACGAATCCTGCGATATTGCAAGTAGGGTCGCCTACCAGCGCCTTTTTTGCATCCAATGCTTTTTTGTCACCTACAAACGATTTGATCCCAAACTCTTTCTTGAAGACTTGCTCATCAAAGGGCTCATCATGGATTATCTTCAGGTCGTTTTTTGATAAAGGTGTGACTTCTTTGTACCAATCCTTTATGAGGATTCTTCCGTCAGAACTTCGCAGTGTTTTAACCGCCTCGATTAATCGCCATGCCGGGTTTTTTATCAAAACTGCCAAACTAGAATGTGCATCTCGAACGGACTCTTTTACAGATAATTCCACAAAGAGCAGCCCTTTCATCCCCAGTCCTATTATTGGCCTGTTTTTTGCATCAACGTATCCGAATTCCCATATGACGCCATCGCATGAAAATTTCTGCTTGTATTTCTTCAGATACTCTTCAATGTGCGCACTCCCTATCTCCTCTTCGCCTTCAATCACAAATTTTATGTTGCATGGGACGTCTTTTGCGGTCTTGAGATACGCCTCGACCGCCTTGATCCGTGTAATTAACTCGCCCTTGTCGTCTGATGCGCCTCTTCCGAAAATCTTGTTTCCCTTCCTGGTTCCGCTAAATGGGTGACTGTCCCACAGCTCAAACGGTTCGGCAGGTTGGACATCGTAATGATTGTAAAACATCAGAGTCCTTGAGGGGTTTTGTTTTGATCTGATCTCTCCATACACTATTGGCGCAACCTCTTTTCCCAATCGTAAGATTTCAGACTTGATTCCAGTTCTTTTTAGTATCTTCTGAACCAACATGGAACACTCTTCGATTCCCTCGTTTTTTGCAGATACACTGGGCTGCCGAATCAACGTCTGCAAATCTGAGATGAGATCATCCATGTGGGAATTTACGTATTTAAGAGCGCTCATTAGGGTCACACAATTTTGTCAAAGGGCTTCATTACGGCAGGAATCTCATCCAACAAATCCATGGAAGTCATGTGCAATCCGAATTTTCTTTGAACAGCCTTTCCTGCCAGCCCGTTGATGAACGCAGCAGCGGCAGCGGATTCCAACGCATTGCGATTTTTTGACAACAGTCCTGCAACCAATCCCGACAACACGTCACCGGTTCCGCCTACGGTCATGGCAGGAGTCTTTTTCTCATAGAAATAGGTGGTAGTCCCGTCTGAGATTACGTCCGTTGCGCCCTTCAGCAAGACCGTAATTCCATACGTGCTGGCCTTTTCTTCTACCATTTTGATTCGTTCCTTTTTTGAATTGGGCGGTGACTCTCCAAACAGTCGTTTGAATTCGCCAGCATGTGGCGTAACTACGACGTTTTTGTTTGCTAAAAGTGGCAAAACTTCTGGGATTAGTGCGCTTGCATCCAGTGACAATCTCACATCTCTGTCCAATAGAGATTTCACAAAGTAAGTCAGTGCATTTTTGTCCTGTACTGCAAGCCCCATCCCAATTGTCGCAGAATGCAAATTGTGCGGCAGGGCTCCCAACAACTTAGTTGCCGCACCGCGTGTTAATTTTTGATCAACTAAAGGAATGACAATAAGATTTGGGGAGATGGCCCGTGTTGGAGTTACATTGACCTTTGGAACAGATGTGTAAACAAGATCAGTCCCGCACCTCAGAGCTGCAATAGAAGATAATATGGGTGCGCCATGATAGACATAGCTGCCACCAACGACTAGAACAATCCCGTTGTCTCCTTTTCTGGAAGTGTACTTTCGTGACGGGATGAATTTTCGTACCATGGGAAGTGTCAGATTCTTTTGTACCAATACCACATCTCTGATAAGATGCATGAATAAATCTTGTTTTGCAGTTGTCCCTAGGATGATTTTT
>JAGQHE010000109.1 GCA_020431995.1 Candidatus Nitrosopumilus sp. | reverse complement strand
CCAATTCTACAAGTTTGTTTTTGACATGTTTATGTCCCCTAAGAAATGCCTTCATAATTATTCTTGTATCTATTATACCTGGAATATGAACAACAGATCCACCTCCACCGGAAGTATTATCTTCAATTTGTTCCGAGGATTCACATAATTGATACATCTTTCTTCGAATACATTCAAAAACACTTGGAAATTTTTGTATGTAATTACTTTTACCTAATTGACGATTAGTACAAACATACAGAGTGTCAAAAATTATTTCATGCTTAATATAATCTTGTAATAATTCTTCAGTATCCTTCAAGAAATTTTCTTCAGATGGCTCTAACAAACTATCATTTCTCAGATTCATCTCAAGATAGAGGTAACTCATTGAAATCAACAAAGTGGCCTTGTCTACCTCTTCTCCTAGTCGTTAAAGAACATCTGCAAATTTTAAGCGTCGACAATTCCAAATTGCTCCATCTAGTCTGTGACAAGTATTTTGTTATTTTTTAGTCTCTAGATAATTTTTCTTTTCTTGTTCTATTAGCTAAATAAGCTGCAATAATAACTCCCAGAGCAGTTATAACTGCAATAATTATTGAATTTAGGTCCACAGTATTCGTAAGTCCGTTGGGATTATTGGGATTGACACATATGCCGTCTTTTAGCATTGTGCCCTCATCACATGTCTTTATCGTGGTATCAATTGTAAATACTTGAATGCGATGATTGAATCCATCAACTAGATAGATCCGTTTATCTTTGTCAATTGCAACATCACGAGGATCGTTGAATTGCAAATCTCCAAGAGACAATGGCCCACTACCATCAATGTCATCACATCCGTTTTCATTTCCCATATCGCATTTTGATCCAAATTCTGTTCATTGGGAGTTTAAGATGGAAAATGAAAACTTGATCAATTAGTTGTATTTTGAATCTCTATAGTGTGTTTTTTCCACCGTAGAGAAATTCCAAATGCTGCTAGGTAAACGGCAATTCCTATACCCATCGCATATGATGCACCAAGAACTATTCCTACAACCACAGAAAACACTGCGCCCAATACAGAAAATGCACCATTGATTGCCCACATCCAAGGAATGTGGTTTGCCAAATGGGATTTTAAGATCCTCATTCCTGTTGGAAGTGGCATTCCCATCAGGAATCCTATTGGGAACAGCAACCCTATGCTAATTGCAACCTTGACTGCAAAGCTTTCTGCAATCACTGAGTATATTGCATCTGGAAGGAAAACAACATACCCGAATCCTATTGCGACAATTCCTATAATTGCAAAAGTAAGGTTTTTTGTGTTGCCTTTTATCATTTTGCTGCTAACAAGACTGCCAATTCCGCTGGACAGTAACATTGTAAAAAGCAGGATTGCAAATGTCATTGTTGGATTTCCTAAAAGCAGGATAAGCTTTTGCAACAATGATAATTCAATTAGGATGAATCCTGCACCAAGTGCAGCAAAGTAAATGACTACATTAGGAATATTCAAGTCAGATTTTTTCTCAGATGATCTCAACCAGATAAACGGAATCACAAGGAATGAACCTGCAATGATTATTGATACATACAGTAATGTCTCCAAAATAGATGGGATCGGTTTTTCAAATGACAAAAAGAATGGACTGTCATCTGTAACTGGATGAATCTTTGTAGGATAAAGTGTGTAAAACTCTTCAAATGAAACTTTATCATCAAATAAATCTGGGAAGGGCTCCATCATCACTTTTCCGGGAATCAGTATAGGTTTGTATCCTTTATTGACAAACGAATCATAAAAGAATGATATCTCTGATTCTGTAAAAGGAGACTTCGAAACTATTGCCATGGTTACACTAGGATCCTTTGTGGTGGATTCAGATGATACAATAATGATGTGCTTGTATGCATCTTTTAGAGGTACACCATTGTCTTGCAATAGATGAATGAATGTTGTTACAAATCGTGGGGAGTCAATCAACCATCTTACTGCAACCACCTTTCCATCCTTGTTGAGATGATCATAATATTCTTGGAATCCCTCTTTGGTATAAAGAAAGTTTTCAGATACTCCCAATCCGCCAGATGATACAGATGCCCAAGTATCTACAAAGGGAATGTAAATGATGTCAAATTTTTCTTGCGACCTTGAAACAAAGCTTCGCCCCTCATCTACATTTGAATGAACATACTTGTGGTCATAGAGATTCCCTGCTCTGTCGCCATAACTTTTCACAGTTTGAAAGATTATTGGATTTATCTCAACTGTAGTAACATCTGTACTTCCGCTTGCAATGGCTGCAATTACATCTCTTCCTCCACCAGAACCTATGATGAGTACTTTGGGGTCATCCATCATCTTAAATGGAAGATATTGCATCCATGATGACAACTCTTTTCTGCTCTCCGGATTTCCATCCCAAGAGATGATGTTTGTACCTGCTCCACCATCAATGAAGATCTTTGCAATTAGTCCCTCATCAGCACATTGTGATGGATTTCTCGTATTACTGGAAGGTATGCAATTTCCAGATATGCCCTCAACTATGTCTATTCGTGAAAAAGAGTTCCACTGGGTCTTTGCAATGTGTGAGCCAGGATTTTCTCTTAGAAATATTGGGAGATCCTTGTTTGCAGTTGGATCAGTTGGGATTGAAAATACTTGTGTTGATTCATGAATTCCAAGCAGTGTTGCTGTAAGAACAATAAACCCGACTGAAATGATTATTTTCTTCTTGTTTTTTATTGTAATTGAAAAGACAGTTGCACATGCTGCAGCTATTATGCCAACCAAAAGCGTAGCACCTTCTCCCCCAAGATATGACAAAAACAAGACTACAGATATGGAACCAACTGATGCACCTATCAAATCAAATGCATACAGCCTTCCTGCTTTTTGTGCAAATGCACTAAATGCAGTTGAAATCACTACACCGACAAAAAAGAATGGAATTGAAAACAAGAACATGAACAGAGGAAGATATGTCACCTGAGATGCCAAATAGTGCATTACATAGAGGTTTATTGGAAGAATGATACAAATTCCAATAGATGATGCAATAGTCAGATCATGCGCCCAGTTTTCTCTAATCTTTTTTAATCTATAATGAACAAGTAAACCTGATGAGCCAAGACCTACTAGCGCAACAGAAACGGCTACAAATGCAAAATGATACCAGATTGCAGCAGAAAATATACGCGTAATGGCAATTTCCAATACGAGTCCAGAAAGTGAGATAAGAAATACTCCGGCAAACAAGAGTCTTGTGTTGACTTTAAACGGCGATATCCCCAATTCTGACAATTTACTTGACTGCCTTGTAACTACCGTTTTATTCCTTTAGATTATCATGATAGATTCCAGCAACTCTTCCCTCATATGCCATCAGTTGCTTGATTGATTTTGAAATGTCTTGTCTCTCACTATTCTTCATGATATCCAGCAAGAACAGATATTCCTTTTCTGCTGATTTTCTAATATTGATCATGTCTATGGAAGAATAGACTCTTGACAGTTCTTCCAAAAGATTCAGTGAATATTCTATCTTACATTGTACTATTCTCAGTGCAATCTCAAATCGATCCGCATCATCAAGATACTTTTGGTACTGTGTTATGCGTAATTTGCCTGATTTTGGTTGTTCAGGAACCATATTGGCAAGTAACTGACCATTCCAGTTTAATAGTGTCAGATTGATGTTGTGCTTTGAGAGCCACCTCATTGCCTCAAACGGGATGTTGCCAGTATGGCCATCTATTACGATACTATCATGAGGAATCTTGTGTGGATAGAATTCCAATTTTGTATTTTGGAGTTTGTTTGTAATTGCCAGTTTTCTCTTGTCTACATTGATTAAAGTATTCTTGGGCTTCTGAATCTATATAGAGATCTAATACAATAATCCTTTTAACTATACAAGACACAAAAAGACATGGCAAATCCAGTACCAGATGGATATTATTCAGCAACGCCGTCACTTACAATCAAAGGTGCATCACAAGCAATCGAATTTTATAAAAAGATCTTTGATGCTAAAGAGACACATAGATTTCCAGGCCCAGATGGAAAATCAATCATGCATGCAGAAATAAAAATTGGTAATTCGACAATAATGCTATGCGATGAAATGCCAGAGATGGGAATTTTATCACCCACTTCTGTAGGAAATCCAACTAGTGGAATCTATCTATATGTGAATGACGCAGATTCTACGTTTAACAAAGCAGTTTCAAATGGAGCAAAACCATTGATACCGATGATGGACGGGTTTTGGGGTGCAGAGTGGGTGCGGTCTCTGATCCTTTTGGACATCGGTGGACTATTGCAACACATACAAAAGATATGGGCCCAGAAGAAATGCAAGAGGCTGCTAAAAAATTCATAGCAAGCCAACAAAAATAATCTTTATTTTTTATTGAATACTGGTAAATTACTTATTCCCTTATCCTAAATTCAGGAAAAACAATAAACACCAAGTATAGTGTACTTTTACTAGTTATGATGTTGGCCCTAGTTTTGGGTTTGGTTCAAAAGAACCAATTCTAAATTATGCCAGTAAAATACAGAAGATGTCAGTACACAAAGAACTGAATATCTAATCATATGATTCGTTGAATTTTTTTATCAAACATCTGACCATGAAATTATTTATAGACAAGCTACGCACAGCATGATATGAAAAATTCTACGTCATTTGAAAAATATCATAAAGACTGAACCGTTTGGGCTAAAGGAAACGTAATTGATGGAATCATGGATGGTTATTGGGAATGGTTTAGAAAAGACGGTACAATAATGCGTTCTGGTCATTTTAAAGAGGATAAACAGATAGGAGAATGGATAACATACGACAAAAAAGGAAAAGTCTACAAGAAAACTAATTTCAAAAGTTAAGATTGTCTTTGACCCTGCAATACTTGAATAATTCCATTATGTAATTCCATTTATGTTGCATTGTTGTTTTTTCATGTGTACTTTCATTATTTTCTCTAAAAAAAGGTCAAATGGAGCATCTCTGTCTATACCCCATACACGTTGTACTCCCAGTACAATTTGAACCGTCAAGAATTCTAGCAAACTACGTACTTCCTAGCAACCAAAGGATTTCAGAGGTCATAGGGCATAAAAAATACCAAAGACAACGAACAGTTTGGATCACAAGACACCTATTGCTCATGTTCAGAGATTTGCAAAACCACCTTCGCTGTCCCCAGGAACAAGGGCATGTTAAGACGATCGCAAGTATGGAAAGGGAGTATTTTGATAGTTATAAAGATCTATCACATACACTTTCTGATGTCAGAGACATACCATATCGGGCTTGGAAAAAACGACTCGGAGGTAAGGAAAAAGGCAGATTCTGATTACATATCTTTTTGGGACGGGCAGGCAAGGAACCTTGCCTGGTTTTCCCCATGGTCGCAGGTCTTAGACTGGAGGCCGCCGTTTGCCAGATGGTTTGCAGGAGGCAGCATTAACGCATCATACAACGCCCTTGATGTCAATCAGGAGGCAAAGGCAGGCAAGCCGGCCATACTTTGGGAGGGAGAGGATGGCGAATCGCGCACAGTCACATATGGCGAGATGTTTGCCCAGGTACAGAAATTATCAAACGCCCTAAGATCCCTTGGAGTCCAAAAGGGGGACAGGGTTACGATATACCTTCCAATGATTCCAGAGCTGCCCATTGCGATGCTGGCATGCGCAAGGATTGGCGCAATCCACACAGTGATATTCTCAGGGTTTAGCTCCGCATCCATCAGAGACAGGATCATTGACTCAGAATCCAAGATCGTAATCACCGCGGACGGCGGATACAGGAGGGGAAGGATTGTCAAGCTCAAGGAACCCATAGACGATGCAGTCAAGGACTGTGACTTTGTGCAGCATGTCATTGTCGTAGAGAGGGCGGGGAACGCGATTGCAATGAATCCAAGAGACAGGCTTTGGAATGACCTGATGAGGGATGCCCCTAGCACGTGCGATGCAGAAAGACTGGACAGCACACATCCGCTCTACATTCTGTATACGTCAGGGACTACCGGGAAGCCAAAAGGGGTACTGCACGGGACTGGCGGATACCTGACGCACCTGCATTCCACCTTCAAGTGGGCGTTTGACATCAGGGATTCTGACGTATTTTTTTGCACGGCAGACATTGGCTGGGTGACAGGCCACAGCTATGTGGCCTACGGGCCCCTGCTTCACGGCGCGACCCAGGTGATCTACGAGGGCGCGCCTGATCATCCGGACGCGTCAAGGATGTGGGACATTTTGCAGAAGTATCACGTCACGATCTTTTATACGACCCCGACTGCGCTGAGGATGCTCATGAAGTTCGGAGACGACATCCCGAACTCTTTTGATCTTTCGTCATTGCGGCTGCTGGGAACTGTCGGGGAGCCGATAAATCCCGAGGTCTGGAGATGGTACTTCAGAACCATCGGAAAAGAAAGATGCCCGATCATCGACACGTGGTGGCAGACTGAGACAGGAGGCATGATGATTTCCCCCTTACCAGGTTTGGAGACAGTCAGGCTAAAGCCGGGTTCAGGAACCAGGCCAATTCCCGGAGTAGACATAGAGGTAGTGGATGATGCCGGAAACGTGGTCCCTCCCAACACAAAGGGATACCTGGTAATTCGAAGGCCGTGGCCTGGGATGCTTCTGACTTTGTGGAACGATGACGAAAAGTATTCCTCGGTGTACTGGTCAAAATACAAAAACTTCTACTATTCTGGAGACTATGCCCTCAAGGATGACGACGGGTATTTCTGGCTGCTAGGACGCGCGGATGACGTTTTAAAAGTCGCAGGCCACAGGATCGGGACTGCCGAGCTTGAAAGCTGCATTGTGTCTCACAAGGATGTCGCGGA
>JAGQHE010000108.1 GCA_020431995.1 Candidatus Nitrosopumilus sp. | reverse complement strand
CAGAAGAATTAGAACGAGATCTTGCAGATTTTGATGACGTTTCCATATCATACATCCAGACAAATTTTGACGGAAATAGGTTCGGATATGGAGGAGGATATGGAAGCGGCAATACTGACTCGTTTATCGCATACATGTCGTTTCCAATCAAGGTTGACATGACAAATTACCAGAACATTTCCCAAGAGATTACAGATCTTGGATTGAGAATAGACGACATTAGAATTTCCAAAGTCCCAGTAAAGGATACTGATGCAAAAAAAGACACAGCAGACACTGTTGAGCCAGTAAGAGTCTCTGTTCCGTATGGCACTTCGATTCCAGAATGTGAGATAGCAAACGAGTGCTTTTTGCCTGCAGAGATTACCATAGATGCAGGAACCGAAGTGATTTGGTCCAATGACGACGATGCAGCGCACACTGTCACCAGCGGAACCCCGGAAGATGGCCCTGACGGTGTTTTTGACAGTTCTTTGTTTATGGCAGGTGATGAGTTCTCACATGTATTTGACTCTCCAGGAGATTATCCTTACTTTTGTTTGGTACATCCTTGGATGACAGGCTCCATAACTGTAAAGGGGGATGGAACTGGAAATGATCTTGGACATACACTGGAGGCAACAATCAACGTGAGATATGAGACAAAGCCTGACACGCTTGAGAACACCCTGTCTGCATACACACAGACACTTGATGACTTGTCTGCATTGTTGGAGGAAAATGGCGCATCAGGAGAAATTCCAAGAAGCACCATCAACATCAATCCGTCACACTATGATAACTGGACGTTTGACACCTATCAGACATACGGCAGATGGACGGTAAAGACAACACTTGATGACCTGAACACAGTGCACGATATCCTCTCAAAGTATGGAGGAGTGGAACGACTCTACATGTCGCATTCAAAGGAATCAATCGAATCAGTGAGGGCGGAACTTACGCAGATTGCACTTGATGACGCAAGAAAGAACGTGTTGGAAATCATAGGGCCAATGAACCTTGAGATAAAGGGAATCAAGAGCATCAAGATAAACCAGGACCTTGGCAATGAACGCAATCCCCAGTTTCGATATGGCGGGGTCTTTGTATCATATGATGACTGGAATAACATCAAAGATGGAAACGTTTCAGTGACTGTCGATGTGGAGTTTGAGGTCGGACGATAGCAACGATGATTGTTACGGTTTTGTTTCCGATTAAGATATGCTGATTGACTATCTAAAAACAATGCCCTTGACAAAAACCTGACCTTGGAGAATTAGAAAATGAGAACTATGATTCTGATGATCATGATTGCCGCAGCAGTTGCTATTGCCGCTGTCATTTTATTATCCACATCTGCAGACCATGAATTCCAATACAGGCAAATTTCATGCAGTGGTGATTTCATTCAACATGGAAATGGATGCATTTCAGATCCCAAATCAATAGAGCCAAACACGATTATGATATATCATGTACCTGAAAACTCTGCCGGAACTAGACTTGCCATTTCTCCTCAGACGCTTGTGATTGACGTTGAAGAAAACAACACAATCACTTGGATTAATCAAGGAATATTTACTGCAAAAGTTACAGATCGTGAAAGCGGTCTGTGGGGCATTGACGAGATAGAGCCGTCTGCAAAAAAATCAATTCAACTCAACAGTACCGGGTTTTATTCATTTTTGGTTGTTGCAGATGTGGAAGGAGAGGTTGGTCGAATCGTGGCATTAGGCAAAAATGTTGATTCTCTTTCAGTTGGCAACAGGGCAAAAATGGCACAGGCAATCATTAGCGATAATTTCCGTGAATATCCCGAACTGGTCGGAGTTGGGAGTGGTGGCGCCCCAGGAACAGGCGTATCAATTACAATTAATGAAAAGGAGCTAGAATTGCATGAAGATGCAAAGTCATACTATCATGAAAAGTATCGCAAGATAATTCCCTTTGAGGTGCCAATCACAATTGAATTTGGTGAGCCAATAAGGTTGGACTGGGAGAAATAGAAAATGAAAAGCAAGTTTGAAGTTTCAATAATTATTACAATTGGATTGCTGATAGTATCAATACTGTATTTGGTTTTCAATGATAGAGAGCAAATTTCTGCATTCAAGTATGAATCCATGGAGTATGATGATCTGGTGTCAAGAAGTGCAAAGATTGGACTGTATGCAGTACCTGAAAACTATGAAAAGCAGATATGTTTTTCGATACCAAATGACAATGCGATAGACTCACAGGTATTTCTATCAGAACACATAGATGAGATATCTGAGATTCGAGAAGATGTGAAATTTTCAGATATCCCTCCAGAATTTTACACGCGTTTTGACACTCAAATCAAGACCAGTCTTGCGCTGAACATGATCAAAATGTATGACTTTGATGCAACAGTGATTGAGACAGATAACAACGTGGGAAAAATTCCCGACAGATTGTACCATTTTGACTGTCCGTTTGAATACAAAGATGAAAAGATGATGTTGCGCATCATGTTTGAATCACATTTCTGGGAAAACATGCCAGTATACGTAAACGTGACAAAAAATGATTTGGGAATTCCCATGTTAGTTAACAAGAATATTACTATTTTTGAAGGAGGAATAAACAGCACGGTTCTGTTCCAAAATGAACTGGACAAAGAAATTACGATTCGGTCTACGGATCCAATCAATTTTCAGAGAGGCCAAAATGACAAATTCTACAACCCCGAAGAGCCTGAAAGAACACAGGAGAACATGTTTACAAAGACTACGAATGAGGATAAAATCACGATACCTCCTGGAAAGGCATTCTCTTATCATTTCTCAAGCTGGGGCATTCCCAATAGAACTCTCTTAAACTATACCATATCTCCATCAAATTTACAGGGAACGATAACTGTCATTCCATACTATGATTGTGCCCCACAAAAGGAGATATTTTCTGCATACTCAAAGTACCACCAGATCCCAGAGGCCCCATCATACATTCCAGACGGGTATGCATACGAGTGTGGCTTTTACCATTATCCTGAAGCTGCGACATTTTACTATGCAAACAGCACGCAAAGTGAGGGATTTGGAGAAAAACTAGGACACGGAACAAATCCTGAATTTCTTGCAGCAGGCGGGTTGGCAGTCAGACTTGCCGATGTGAAATCCTATGGGGCACCATACGCAGAGACAGAATCAGACAAATTCGCAAGACTTGTAGAACGACTCTCTTCTGATTCAATGGTAACCTATCTTCATGGACAACCAACGGTGCTGGAAAAAAGAAATTATGGCGAACTCCTAAACAGAATCACTGTGTATCTGGATTATGACACATGGTATGTCATAGAGGGTGGAATTCCATTTCCTGAATTGTACAAAATTGCAGAATCCATTCCATTTGAGAAAGGAGATGGTTCATCATCAATTCCAGATACCTTTGAGAACCCATTCAAGGGCAAATCCCTCGTCATTGAACTAATTGATGTCAAGGAGATTTATCAGCCAGTACAACCAATCTCTTTTGAGATTTTTACTAAAGGACACATACCTGTAGCCAGCCATCTTGATGTGTCAATACGTGATTATGATGGACAGATAGTTTGGCAAAACATCCCATCTGCAGATATTGGAGATCCAGAAATAGGCTATGTTGACTATACATGGTCTACAGAATATGATCTGGGAGTTCCACAAATGCAGAACACAGGGGATTATTTCATGACAGCGTCTTGGAACGATGTTACAGTACAGCACGAATTTCAGATTAGGGAAGAAACGCAGTTTTCGTTATTGCGTGATTTGATTCCTGAACATGCTCACAAGGAAGATTTTTTGTCTGGGTTTGACAACGACTGTTCCAGAAAAGAAATGAATCAAGAATTCATTATAGAAGATACCGATGCAGATATTCAAGAAATACGATATGAATTAGAAAAAAGTAATGATTTGCTAAACCTAATTTTTGAGAAACAGGAGGTTATGACAAATGATGAAGAAAGAACCAGGGAGTACATAGTACCTAGCCAAACTATTGATTGTATAGAAAATATCCAAAGCGACAACATGCATCTTGTAGAAAAACTGGAACAGTACGGAGAAAAACCTGAATTTGATGTACAATTACTGTTGCGGGAGTCTGAGATATTTTATCACGGACATGAGTATCAACAGGCAATAAAGACTACCGATTTCATACTGGAAAATCTGGACAGTGAAAACACCGATGCGTTAGTTGTAAAGGGAAATTCCCTAATAAGTCTGGGACAATTTGAAAAGGCAATCGAAACATATGGCAATGCGATTGAAATCAATCCTGATTTTGCAGAGGGATGGTTCCGTATGGGTCATGTATTATCCAGCAATGATCAACATGACATGGCAATAAAGCACTTCGACCAGGCAATCAAAATAGATCCCAGTTATGCCGATGCATACATTGGCAAGGCATTCACCTTGATGTCTCTTGAAAGATATGATGATGCAGTAAAAAATGCAGAAAAAGCTGTGCAGATGTATCCCGATAGATCTGCATATAGACAGATCTACAAAACAGTACTTGATGTTTCAGAATCTCAATCAAGATAATTTTTTTGATTATCTTAAATTCCACGTTGGTGTGAAAATCAACCCATTAACCATATCCCCATACGTGTTGCACTGGGGATATAGTTAGGGAGTCTTATTTGAGACCCACGTGGAAATCAAGAAAAGTGAGAATCTAGTATCCACTTGAGAATCATTCGAGTGTATGATTTTTGAAAATTTAATCGTCATACATGCAAAAATTCCAGAATAATCATTTAGGTGACTTTCTAGTGACCAGATACACTGTATCATACCCATATTTC
>JAGQHE010000107.1 GCA_020431995.1 Candidatus Nitrosopumilus sp. | reverse complement strand
CAAAATCTGTAAATTCTTTGTCTACTGTGACTGAATCGTTTACTGGCGTTAACGAAACTGACTTAGCAAACTTTGATGTGACTTTTCTAATCTTTACAAAATCATTTAGTGACGCACCTACGTTCTTTCTTGTTTGCCCGTCGACTCTTATGATGTCTGGTAGTTTTTCGTCTTCATCAACTGGCCACACTACCGCACAGCTAGTTCTTGAACCCATCACTTCAATAATGTCTCCTGGTGTTACTTTGAGAAAATCCATTGCTTCGGGGCCTATTCTGGCTCGTTTTTTACCTACATCTCTTTGTTTTGCTTCCCCAATTCTCACTTGCAAAGGTTCTTCTTTGCGTACCAAAAAACCACCTATTTCATGTCAACTGACATGCGACTCATATTGAGTACTTCGAACTCGCTTACACCTTCAATTGATCTTATTGAGTCTTCTAACGAATCCATTTGTCCCTCTTTATCATCTAACACAAACTCGGCTTTAAGAAATTCTAATCCGAATGCCAGTGGCTCTTTTGCATGCCTTTTCATTGTAATCCCTTCTTTTAATGATGCTTTGATTGACTCTGCTAATTTATCAAGATCCGTATCCATTCCATCTGGAAGGATTTTTGTTACTAATAACAGCTGAGTCATTTTCTAAGGTCCCTGAAAATTACATGAAGAACAAGTATAGTTTCTTGCTGCTTCTCTGCAACTTTGACATCTCCAAATTAAGTCTTCACCGCAATTAGGACAATTGAATTTAACACTTTTATCATTGGGCATAACATGCCTGTGACAGCAGCTGCACTTTGGTAATGATATGGTAGATGATGACATACAAGAATTTTCTGCAAACATCATTTATACTTTCCTTGAAATTCGAGCGTGTCTTATCTCAGTAATTTTTTTAATTCTCCGCTAATTAGAGATTGAGCTGTTTTTATTGAACTTTTAAATCCTAATAATTTTATAATTGATCCAGCATGAAAATCAAAATCGTCTTTCTCTGAAATCTCATTTATGATCTCCGGTGTGATTGATTCAAATAATTTGTTGATTGTATTATTGTCTATCCTCTCTAAGACTTTTCTTGCCCGTGACTGCCTTTCAATTTCACTGCCAAATCTTTCCATCCATTTTTTCTGATATTCATTAAGATCTTCGCTATTGTTTGTTTTCAAAAATTTTGATATCGCTTGTCCTGCATACACTCCTCCCATACCGCTAGTGAAAATTCCTCCGGCAGTTGTAGGTTTTGTTTGTCCTGCAGCATCACCGATAATTACCGTTTTACCCTCCACAAATTTTTTGATAGGGCCATTAATCCATATCGGCGCAAAAATCTTTCTGATTGTTGAGTAGTTACCTTTTTCTTCTAAAACTCTGTCTATTGTCTCAGTAACGTTAATCCCACGTCCTGCGACTCCAACTTTACCCTTGCCTTCGTCTGATGGTATGATCCACGCAAAGAATCCTGGATATTTTTCTTGATCAAAAATGACTTCTACTCTTCCTTTTTTTATCCAATCTGCATAAATTTCATATTGCGCAGATGATAAAACACCTGTCCTATCTTTGTT
Organism: Candidatus Nitrosopumilus sp.; assembly: GCA_020431995.1. GTDB lineage: Archaea > Thermoproteota > Nitrososphaeria > Nitrososphaerales > Nitrosopumilaceae > Nitrosopumilus. Next base: position 1,436 of record JAGQHE010000107.1, on the reverse strand, counting down.
TATGATGGAAGACACTCCACGCGCGTCAACAAAAATCCTGCAATCGATTTTTTCTTGATTTGTTCTTATCCCTGTGTCTGTAATTTCTTGAAAACTTGTCCTGACTTTGATTACTGCGCCATTTTTCTGAGCTTGGAAAGCTATCTGTTTGTCAAGATCTCTTCTGCTGATCTCTGCTACCCTTTGTTTCTTTGAATTAATTGTGAAACTGCTCCCATTGGGGGCAAATATTTTGGCATACTCTATCATGTGTTCGAAAGTTTTTCTAAATGGAATTACTTGTAACTCTTCTAATCCTGCAAGACTTACTAATCCGCCACAATGTTCTGGAGTTCCAACCTCATAATCTTCCTCAATGACAATCACTGAGAACCCCTTTGAGGCAACCTCTCTTGCGCATAATAATCCTGCAACACTTCCTCCTGCAACAACTACGTCAAAATACACACATTTTGTTTCTTTGCCAATTATTTAATTCAATTATTTAGTGCACGAAGGGGATATAGTTGATTTATCCTTACACTATACATGGCAGAAAGGTCAATTGTCCGATTTGAGCAGGGAATAAAGTCGCGCCAGACACTAAACAATTATCGAGACCACCTAAAAAACTTTAAAAATTTTGCAAAGTTTGATTCCTTTGACGATTTAATCACAAAATCTGTTGAAGATATTCAGACTATTGTTGAGGATTATCTAATACATATCAAAGAAAATCGCAATCCAAATTCCGTTCCAATACTGATGCTTGGTGTGAGACATTTCTTTGTGATGAATCGCATCCCACTCTACTGGGAGATAATTCGCAAAATGTATCCTCCACGACAAAAGTCTGCAGGATTCAAGCCATGGACTACAGAACAAATCAGGGCAATGATTAATACAACAACATCGAAGAGAAATCGCGCACTGATTCACTTTCTTGCATCCACTGGTGCTAGAGTGGGAGTAATTGATGACAAATTTACAATGAAATACCTTGATGATATGAATAATGACTGTAAAGCCGTACTGTTATACCAAAATGACAACGAGGAATATTGGGCATTTCTAACTCCTGAAGCATCAAAAGCACTAGATGAATACCATGATGAGCGAAGAAAACGTGGTGAAATTCTAGATGAGAATTCGCCAATATTTCGTCGTGATTATTCCTGTGGCAAAAAAGCAATTCCGATGCAAAGAAGCGGAATTATCTCTGTCATGTATCGCGTGATAAACAATGCTGGATTGGAGCGAACCAAAGTTAATCATCACTTTGACATTAGATGAAAATGGTGATGCCATAGTGAGTGAGGACCTTGGTGAAGGCTCTGGTGATGGAAAAGGTGGAAAAGGTGATGGAAATGATAGAGGTGTAGGAGAGGGGACTAGTTTAGTAGAAGATGATGATGGTGATAAAATAGCAAACAAAAAAGAAAAAAAATCAAAAGGAC
>JAGQHE010000021.1:14701-58752 GCA_020431995.1 Candidatus Nitrosopumilus sp. | reverse complement strand
ATCTTTCTTTTTGCGCTTGTCAAAACGTTCGAGTCCCCATACAGATCTTTCATAAACCCAATATCGATAACTTTATGCTGTTTTAGCCCAAGTTTTTTTGCAAATGATTTTGCAGCTAAGATTTCTCTGCTTGCTTTCTGACCATATGAGAATGTGATTCCATACAACTCGTATTTTGATTTCAAGAAAGAGGCTGCACAAACAGAGTCTACCCCCCCACTAAAGACAACGACGGCTTTCTTCATGACTTTCCCAAATTATTTTCTTTTATCTGCTGCTCCCTTACTAGGTTTGCAGATTACTGTTTGACATTCTATACCTACAGACGCAAATCCCTTTGACATGGCTGAGCTGATCTTTTCCAAATTCGCAGAGCTTTTTGAAAATGCAATTACCGAGGGCCCCGCTCCACTTATTGTGACTCCTAATGCTCCCGCCTTTAGGGCATTTTCTTTGACTCTAAGAAATCCTGGGATCATGTGTTGTCTTGCTGGTTCAACTATCGCGTCTTTGATAGAATTTCCAATCAACTCTGGATCTTTTCTCATAAAGCCTGCAACAATTCCAGCAGCATTTGAGATGTTCAAGACACTGTCGGCTAGGTTGATCTTTTTTGGAATTACGCCTCTTGATACCTTGGTCTTCTTTTTTGGAACATCTAGTTTTGGTACCGCAATGCACATTCTTAGGTTAGTTGGCGGTTCAATCCTAATCACATCTAAAGGATTTGTTTTTACAATTACAAAACCGCCTAACACGGAGGCTGCAACATTATCATAATGGACAGATCCTGCACTAGCTTTTTCTCCAGACCCTGCAAACTCTACTAGGGAATTTCCATCAAGTCTCAATCCAAATAATTTGTCAAATGCAACTGCAGTTGCTGCCGCTGATGCCGCACTGCTTCCCATCCCAAATCCTGCAGGAACCCCCTTTTTGATTTTAATTTCAACACCGTCTTTTATTTTGAATTTTTTCTTCATGTTTTTTACAACTAACCCAGCAGTATTGTCCTCAGAATTTGTAGGAATGTTGTCCTCAGTGACTATCGTAATCCCACTCTTTGTTCTACTCAGAGTGATTACATCGTAAAATGCGTCTATTGCTAATCCAAACACGTCAAATCCTGGGCCTAGGTTTGCGGTAGACGATGGTGCCTTAACTGTAATCTCTGATGCCATCTAATCTTCTACTTCCTCGCCCAAATTAAGAATTCTGCTCAGGGCGCCTTCAAGGTTAACAAAACCATCGCCCGTAACATTTGATATCGGAATCAGCCCCTGCGCAAATCCGCCCAAGTTTAAGCCTCGCAAGATATTTGTGGTCAATGAAAAAGTATCCCCATCAGCCTCTCTTGCAATCGCATTTTCCAATGCCCTCATGTTTGTCGACCACCCCAGAATATTTTTTAAATTGTCCCCAATAAGATCCGTTTTTGTCAGGACATTAATTGCGGGCAAATTCAAACGCAACCTTATTGATGTCGCAAGAAGTGCAATTGAAACAAAATTCACTGGTGTTGTAATTAATGCGCCGTCAAAAATAAAAATACTTGCCTTCTCTTCTGCCAAAAGACTCTCTACAACAAAACGTCCACTTGAGCGATATGCAAACAACTCAATCTGTCCAGGGGTATCTACAATTAGATAGTCCGGATTCACCCTATCTATTTGATCTTGAATGTCGTCTATCTTTGACGCAATCAGGTCATTTGCCATGATCATGGCACCGTTTGGACCTAGTTCATACTGCTGCATTACTGATACATAGTCTACATAGTCTCTGACATCTACATCACACGTATATGGCAAGTTATCAACCCCCGGATCTAGATTCAAGATGGCAGCAAACGCCCCATTTTTTGTATAGTACTCATGCAGCTTTGACGCAAGTAGCGTTTTTCCTGAACCTGCGGTACCAGAAATAAAAACCGATTTCAATCCGTTTGATTTTCCTGATTTGCATATATTTCAAACTAGCTTGGCTGTCACATTTTTCTTAAAAATTCCAAACCAGTGTTAAAAATTTAATAAACTCAGCCTGATCTGTAATTCATCACGCTTTAGAAAAGGAAAAGAAATCTCAAAGATCTTGTCAACTGTTCCAAGATTAAAATTTTTCAAACCCTGTCAGAATCATTATTTGGTGAAATCAAGACAAAACTGCAAAATCAACACCAAAAATATCTATCAAATCAATTTTATGACGCCTAGTTTCAGGCATAGGTTTTTGATGACTGGTAATTTACTCAACTTTCATATTTGATTCCTCAAAAAAATCATTGATGAATTGGAGACTAGTAGCTATACCTGTCACCCTAATTCCAATATTCATTATCGCGATCCAATTTGATATCAAACCTGAAGACGTTTTAGCCATAGGATTCTTTCCATTTGCTGGCGCAGTTGTCGCAATGATGATTAAACTTGGCCTTCAGGGGATCAAGTTTGCATACATTACAAGAAAATATCTTGGCACCTTTGACTCATTTTTCAAGCTAGCTGGCGTTAGGGTAGGCAGCGAGTTCATCAAATTCACAACACCGATGTTTGTAGGAGCGGAGTTTGTTGTGATCTATTACTTGCACAAAAAAGGAATCAATCCTGCGAAGGCCGCATGGATTGCAATAATGGATATCGTCACTGAGGTATTTGCTGCAGGTCTGTTATCTATCATGGCAGGAATTGTCGCACTGCTAAATGGCGCATACGTGGTCGCAGCTGTAATCCTGGCTACCAGCATTACTATAACGTCATTATGGATGATAATGTTCTTCCTTTCTTCTAAACATGCATTCCAAGTTCCAAAAGTTTTGGCAAACCTAGTAAAAAGATTTGGACAAGAAAAGGGAAGCAAGGCCATTGACAAAACAAATACTTGGATGGAAGAAGTGTGCACTATGAGCAGAGAAAACCTGAAGACTCCTGAATCTAAAAAAATCTTCACTGTTTCGTTTTTCTTCTCTCTTGCATCTTGGTCGTTTTATGGGATCTCTTTTATGATAATTGCGATGGGCACTGGATTTGTAATTACCGCATTCGACTCTATCATGGCAGTTATGGGTGCAAACGCAATCGGGAACTTGCCAATTACGATCGGAGGTTCTGGCTTGGCCGAATTTGGGATCGTTGCATATCTGAACAACTTGGATCCCTTCGCATTTGAAATTTCAGATGGCGTGGTCGCCTGGGACGCAGTCATTGGCTGGAGAATTGCAACCTACTATGTACCAATCATACTTACTTGGCTGCTCTTGGTAAAATTGGCCTTGAGTAAAATATCCGATTCAAACGATACGTAGAGGCCATCCTGCATATACAAGATATCCTCATTTTTAGTCATGACTCAAACTTGTCTGACAGGTTTTCTCATCGCATAAAATTCTAATATCATAATCACATCCTTACACATGAAAAACTCCACTGTTTGCAGCTTTTGTGCTACTTTCATTAACGCTGCTCATCATGTAATCCACACATGCAACTCTTACTATTAGTGGTAATAATCGGAGTCTGAAAACATTAATGGCAAGATAGAAACATTATCATTCTTACAGACAAATGAGAGTGCATTAAAGAAACTTAGTTCCGTTTTGCAATTCTTATAGTTAAAATGGTGTATGAAAGAATGATATGGAATAAATGAGAAACTTGCAACATGATCCAAGATCGTGCCCTTGAGTTGATTGATTTAGGTAAAGCAGAGTTCAGAAAAGTAACCAAGCAACAATATGCACTGTTCTTGATCTGGTGATTAGAAATATGTCGGGCGACATATTCACACCTGAAAAAGATCCTGGGTAATGTCACGCATTCGTGGAACGAACACAAAGATTGACCTCCAAATGAACGAAATTTTACAAGGACTTGGATTTGAATATAAGATGTATCCAAAGATGTTTGGCAACCCAGATTTTGTATTGGAAGAGCATAGGATCATAATCTACTGCGATGGAGACTTTTGGCATGGATACAACTATCATAACAAGAAAAAGCCAAGACAGAAGTTCTGGAGAGACAAGATAGAGAGAAACATGAGACGCGATCAGAGAATTACAAGGAAACTAAGAAGAGAAGGATGGTCTGTACTAAGGTTCTGGGAGCACGACATAGAGAAGAGAACAAGTACGTGTATTGACAGGATCATTAGAAAAATATTGGAAAAATGACCCAATATTTGACATGATTTGTGCTTATTCTACGTGGAAAGAATGACATTTTCACTCGACAATTATTTTTCCTTGTTTTTATGGATGAACTGTAGTAATGTGATATTATACATAAAAAAATTATTAGTTGATTATAACAATTTTTTTATCAAGGACGAAGATGAAAATTATCCTAATTCCTTGTTTATACGATAAATATCTGCTATAGAAACCACTTTATCTTTAAATGACTTTTTTTGTTTGTGGATTTCAAAAACAAAGTGGTTCTGATTACAGGCGCATCATCTGGAATAGGCAAGGATGCAGCTACCGAGTTTGCAAAAAAAGGAGCTAACATAGTCCTAGTCGCACGAACAAAGGACAAGCTTGAGCAGGTCGCAAGCGAACTAGAAAAATTTCCCGTCACAATACTGGTATGCCAGTGTGACGTTTCAAAGAAAGACCAAGTAAGTCAAATGTCAAAAAAAGTCCTAGATAAATTCGGCCATGTCGATATCTTGGTAAATAACGCTGGGTTTGCCATCTACGGCTCCGTCTCCGATCTTTCCATAGATGACATCGAATCCCAGATGGAGACGAATTACTTCGGAATGATTTACTGCATCAAGAACTTCCTTCCAGTAATGCTGAGCAGAAGATCTGGGCACATAGTTAATGTTGCATCTGTCGCAGCAAGCTTTGGCTTGCCCGGAATTGCCTCATACTGCGCATCAAAATTTGCGATGCTTGGGTTTTCAGAGGGCCTCAAGCACGAGCTAAAAAACACTGGCGTAGGAATTACTGTTGTCAGTCCAATCATGGTCAAAACCAACTTCTTTGATCATGCTTCCTTTGCTAAAATGCCAAAATACTCTCCCATGTCACTTAGCCCCAAAACAGTTGCCCAGGCAGTCTTAAGGGCATCTGATTCCACAAGGCTGGAAATCATAGTTCCGTCTGTAGTAAGAGGTGCAGTATGGATGAAAAATACGTTCCCGTATCTCATCAATCCTGTCTTGGGAATGTCTTTTAAAAAGTAGCTAGACTCTACAAAACAGGAATGATTTATTCCTCTAAATCGTCGTCTGTAGACTCACTAGAGCCTACATCCAACAATTCAAGCGATTTTAATTCAAACTGATAAATTGCATTCATGTCGATCTCTTTTTCCTTTTCTAAAAATTCCGAAACTTTTTTGCTTAGTGGGGCTTTGTGCTGATCAAAAGTGAACTCATAAACGACTCCTTTCTCCAGGTCTTTGATCTTGATCTTTTTTGACAAATCCATTGTTACTATGTGCCGTCCATCTTCCACGGGCTCGTACAACTGTGCATCGATTTTGTTGTCGTTTTCGTATATCTCTAAAATATATCCCGTCTTTACCATCTCCTCAGGTTTGTTGAATTTTGCATTTTGGATTTCGGCAGTCACCCAGTCAGGAATGTCGTCTTCTTTCTTTTTTACCATTGCAAACCCACTCTAATTCTCTGCTTTTTCTTTTTTACTCTTTGACCACCATTCAAGATAGTCGTCATGCTTGTCGTCACGTGTTCTTTCTCTCTGATTTAGCTTGAATTTGATATCTGAAATCTCCTCGCGCGTTGCGTACAGCCCACATCGCTTACAAATGAAATGCCTTCTGTTCTTTTCATCCATTTTCATCGGAATGTCGATCTCATCAAACAACTTGAACAAAGCATCCCTGTTTCTCTCCTCTTCTGGGAAGTCTGCCTCGTACTTTGCTTCAATTTTCTTTTTCTCTCGTGATGTACATTCTGGACAGTTAGGCACTGATATTTTGGCTAAATTTTTTCCATAAAAGCGTTCCCACATTCACAACTGATCGTTATAATCTGGCACGCGGATTTTTTCATCATCCCTTGCGGTCCGTTCGCCCATCGAAATCCCGCGTGCCAGACAAGCAAAATCTTCAAAATAACGCTTTATCTCTTTTCTTCCAAGGTATGGGACGCTATCTTTGCCGAGTTTTCTGCCCCATTAGGAACAAAATTCACTGAAAACTCGCGTAGTTTTTCTTCAAATTCCTCGTAATTCTCTTTAATTTTGGATATGGCCAGAACGACTTGGTTTGTTTTGGTTGCCAATATACCCAGATTTCTATCTTCAGCCCATCTGATGTTGTTTGTGTGCTCATCATACACTGGTATCCCGATTATAGGCTTTCTCTTTCCTCCCATTATTTCACCCATTGTAGTATGAGAGCCGTTAACGACTGCATATCTGCATAGACCCAAAACCGTATCTTTTTCCTGTTCTGACAGGAAACCGACGTCAATTTGTATCCAGTCGATATTTTTTTCCAGGGCCTCTGATACTGAGTATCTCTTTCCGTTCTTTCCTAAAACAGAATCAATACTTGGATCGTTTCTTGCGTGTGAGATGATCCTTTTCTCATTATTCATCTCATCTTTGGCAAACACTTCTTCATATCTCTGGCCAGTGCCATCGTTAGTTGACTTGCTTCCAGTCCTCATCCAATATCCAAACTCATTGTCTTGAACCAATTTTTCAAGATCGGATATACCCTCTTTTCTGATTTCCTTGCTGTTTGTAAAATGTCCTACATACGCTATCTTCTCTTTTACTTCGTCTGTAAAATTCAAATTATATTCGCACATTGTGTATGGTGGTGGAGAGTCTGCTACGAGGATCTTTGATGCTTTAGCAATTTGCTTTGCAATAAAAATTAATGACGGGTAAAGGTATGATCTTGAATCATATAATTTCGGTTTGAACTGATTTGTTACAAACAAGCTTGGAATATTACGGCTTCTTGCAAGGATGTTCGATCCCATGTCCCCATCATTAATTACCAAATCAAATTTTTCTTTGTTGTACAGCTTTTTTTCTTCTCTCAAATAGTTTGCAATCTGGCTAACCAGTGGTGGATTTTTAGCAATTGGGAGTAGCAAATTAAGTAATGACATTGAAACGCTTGGGCCAAACTTACCGTCTATGGGCGTGGGCATCAAAATTTCATGGATGTTCTCTTTCTGATCTGGAAATTTCTTTAATAGTTTCTTATATACATGATCTTTGCTTGAAAAATGAACCTCGAACTCTTCTTTGATATGATCCCCTAATGCCTCGTTTAGCCTCATCATTCGTGAATAGTGACCGCTTCCCCATGGATAGATAAATTCTCCTATTTTGAGCACGATATGAAAACAAATATTCCCGCTTAAATTTTCAATGATTCTCTAACGAATCTAAAATATCATGCACATTGTTAGATCCTAGCATAATTGAAATCTTTTTCCTTGTTTTCATTGCTAATTCGACCTCTTTTTTTGAAAAGGCAGGAACCTCACTAGAATGCATGCTGGCCATTTTTTCTATTTTTTTCATATTCCTTTCCAATCCCATCTCTTTTAGATCATCAAACAAGTTGGAATCTATGCCTGCAAGTGGAATCAGAGGGATCTTGTTTTTTTCAAACACGCGTATCAATGAATCATCAATAAGATCTGAAGAAAATATCAGCGGTGACAATGCTAGCGATATGCGAGTATCCTGATACTGCAACATTATCTCTAATACGGATTTTATGAATATCAAATAGTTTCTTAACCCAGTTGGTTTTATCTTTAGGTGAAAAAATTCCAAATCTATTTCACTTTGTACAAGTATTGGCATGATCTGATTGATTATTTTGGCAAGGTTCATCAATTCTGATTTTTGTCTGTAACAGACAATAATCCTTGTATCGTACCCCTGCTTGACTGTCTCAAAACAAGAAACTGCAGAAATTTCGTCATATATAGCACAGACTGTTTTCTTATTCTGGGACTGATACGGAATTCCGCCTCTGCCTTTGTCAGAAAAAATACTGATGTATGCATTGTTCTTTGTCAGATACGTGTACAATAATTTATCATAGTTCCCGTCGGTTCCGGGCGTGGCGCCCAGGTTTAATTTTTTCTCTATGATGCCTGACGTTGCTGCAATTTCGACGTCTTTTGTCACAAATCCTTTTGACGTTCCTTCAACCCTCACTAGAAATTTTTCTCCCTTTAGCAAAAGATTGCCTCCAATGAATGTGATCTCCGAGATAATGGCCTGAAAATCATTTTTGATCTGCCTTGCAATCACTATTTTCTCAATACCAAAGAGCAAGCTGATAGCAGAGGATGCAAACACAGGATCGTTTGCATCAACCAAAATCACACCATCATCCGATTTGACTGATTTGAATTCCTGATTTTTTATTTTGAGAATTTTTCTAATGTTTAGAATCAGCTGAGAAATCTTATTCTTTGAAAATATGGTTGGAAAGACTACAACATATGACATTTCCTTCACATTTTTACTTTCAGATCTACTTGTTTATAATTTAGGATTAAACACCGGGTAATCAATATAAAACAAACACTGCAATTGAGAATGTGTCAAAATTCACGCAAGAACAGGTAGATGATCTTAACTCAAAAATAAAAACAGCCCAAGAAGCACTTGAATGGGCATCTGACAACCTTCATCCCAAGGTTGCAAAAGCATCTAGTTTTGGTGCGGAAGATGCAGTTGTAATGGATATTATGCTAAAGATCAACCCAAAATTCAGATTCTTCACGCTAGATACAGGACGACTTCCGCAAGAAACCTATGACATCATAGACGTTGTAAGAAAAAAATACGACATCTCAATCGAAGTTTTATTTCCAGATGCGAAAGAAGTCGAAGAGATGGTCAATCAGAAAGGAATGAACCTCTTCTATGACAGCATAGAGAATAGAAAACTGTGCTGTGATATACGCAAAGTGCACCCGATGAATCAGATGCTCAGTACTCTGGATGGCTGGATTACTGGATTAAGACGTGATCAGACCAAAAACCGAGGAAATGTAAAAATTTTCCAGCTAGACCATGGGCATGGAGGAATTTTAAAGATCAACCCAATAGTTGATTGGACATGGGAACAGATTCAAGAATATATCAAAATAAACAATCTTCCATACAACAGCTTGCTTGACAAAGGCTATCCAAGTATTGGATGTGAACCTTGCACGCGTGCAATAAAGCCTGGAGAAGACATTAGAGCTGGAAGATGGTGGTGGGAGCAGGGAGGCAACAAAGAATGTGGCCTTCATATAGAACCCTAAATACAGGAATTAACATGCCTGAAGTTCATTCAATCAAACCACACGGTGGAGTTTTAGTTAATAGAGTCAACAAAGTGAGTTCCACAGGACTGTTCTCAATTACAATTAGCGAAGATCTTGCAAACGATGTTGAAAACATTGCAGATGGAATATTCAGTCCTTTAGAAGGCTTTTTAGGAAAACAGGACTATGAAAGCGTAATTTCACGTGGAAGACTGGTGAATGATCTGGCCTGGACCATTCCAATAGTACTTGATGTTGATGAACAAACTGCGTCAAAAATGAAAGAATCTAAAGATGTATTGTTAAAAAATCCACAAGGAACCGGTGTTGCAGTGTTACACGTTGAGGAAACATATTCTTTTGATAAAGAAAAAACAGCGCAAGGAGTCTATGGAACTACTGACTCATCACATCCAGGCGTTGCCAAGACAATGTCGATGAATGACTATCTAGTTGGCGGAAAGATTGACTATGTTCAAAGACCAGATGAGACTGAACTTAGAAAGAACAGGTTGACTCCATTACAAACCAGGGAGGCCTTTGCAAAGGCTGGATGGAAGACAATTTGTGCATTTCAAACCAGAAACCCCCCACACGTTGCACACGAAATGCTTCAAAAAACGTCAATTACAACACGCGATGGCGTATTTGTCAACCCGATTATCGGCAAGAAAAAGTCTGGTGATTTTGTTGATGAAGTAATTATAAAATGCTATGAAACCATGATAAAACTATACTATCCAGAGAACAGGTGCATTCTTGGAACATTACAAACTGAGATGAAATATGCCGGACCAAAGGAGGCGATTCATCACGCCATCATGAGACAAAACTATGGATGTACACATATCATTATTGGTCGAGATCATGCAGGTGTTGGGAAATTCTATGATCCGTTTGGGGCACAAAAAATATTCGATGGTTATCCAGAGCTAGAGATTGTCCCAGTATTCTTTCCAGCGTTCTTTTATTGCAGAAAATGTCTTACCTATACTACTCCTAAAGCATGTCCGCACGGCGATGATGTTAAAGAGCAAATCAGCGGAACTGCACTTAGAGAAATGATTCAAAACGGAAAGACACCGTCTCAATTCATCCTAAGACCAGAAGTAGCCAAAGTTATCATGGATCATCCAAAACCTTTCGTTGATTAGATTTTTATTCAATCAGATTTGTCCTAGCTCGTGAAGTGTCTGTTCTTACTATTTTTACTAGCAGGATTTTTCATATCTCCTGCCTTTGCCCAAGAACTTACTAACCCGTCGCTAATAATTGATACAATAGAAATCCCCTCAGACGAGTTTAACAGACTTTTAAGAGATTCGCCAATTGTAATGCTTGATGATGTTCATGCAATTAGCTGGCAAGTCACCATTGACAACAATCTGCTCTATGCAAATCCAAATGGAAATGCTGTTCTGAGACTGTATGATAAAGCCACACATGATGAATTTGTTGAAGTTGGAATGGGCTCACAGCCTGACCACAAGTTTTGGGTTGCAGTCAAAACTCCAAAAGAAGGATATGTTGTAGTCCACAAAGACTTGGACAGGGGTTGGTATCCACAGGCAAAATCCATCATATCATTTACTGAGAGAGCAGGGCTTACAGTAAATAACGGGGCCAGAATTGTAGTTACAAATCTGGATATTGGCGAATTTGCAATTGATTCATACTCTGTATATGGGATGGAGGACTCTGCTGATCCGCCTGCAGTAAGTTCTGGAAGCATGACTATTGAAATACTGTCTGGTGATCCTGCAAAGAATGCGTTTGCATTATTCCCATTTTACGTAGCTGCGGGAGTTGGAATTATAGTTGGAGTGTTGTTTCTAACTAAGAAGCGATCCTGATCTAATTTAACCTATAATTGAAATCATGTCTTCGGATTCGGTATCTACAGAAATCCTTTGTCCGTTTTGGAAAGATAAAAATTCCTTTTCAGAAACTATTGCCAGAGGAATGTTGGCCAATGCACAACCAGTAGCCACAGTAAGATCAGCTTTTCTGCAGATCATTGCCAACGGTGCGGCATTGTTTGATTTGATTGAGTAAATGGTATATGCTCCAACACTGCTGCCTACGCCGGAAGGGAACACTAGTATTGAGTCTTTGATTGATTTTCCAAACAAATCATGATTCTTATCACTGACAATTCCGGTTTTTTTATCGACAGTGCCCAAAAAATTAATTGGCATCTCTGTTTTTAACACAGTTCCTTTAGCTGTGCCTTTAACAAGAATTTTTCTCATCTTGTTTCATCTTCGATTATCTGTGATAACGATTTTAAATTTACATCAACGCCGTTAGAGTTTTTCAAGTAAAACGCACCCTTGATACTGTTTGTTGTAACCGAGTCTACATCATTCTTGTTGATTAGCGGTGTTAAACACGTGCAACAGTCTGAAAGAATTTCACATCCGGCACGCTCAAGCTCATTCACATATCCAATTTTTTTTGCTTGATCTTTAACCGTTCTAGGAGTAAAGATCATGCATCTTTTTTTGAATGAACGTCCTTTGAGTTTTGAAGTAAGATCTGAAATCTCATCTAATCCAAGTTGAGGGCTTCCAAGAGTAATAATGTCGCCTTTTTCGGCCGTGTTTAGTTCGCCGTAGACATTTTGCATCTCCTTTTCATCAAAATCAACTTTTTCGGAATCAGGTCCTCCTTCCCCAAAAAGAAATTTAGCACAAGTTCCAGAAGTTCCCATTCCTCCACACATAGCCTTGCATTGACGATTATCCATCTTCTTTAATCCCGATATGTTTACAGAAATATCCCCCACTTTACCTGCAAAGAAACCTAGCATTCCATATGTCAATTCGTTTGGATTATCCACTTTCATTCTAATTGTGATATTTGATGAATCGTCTTTTCGTAAAGAAGAATATGGGCTTTTACCAGTCAATGCACTTGCAAGAGCGCTAAACGCACTTTCCTTGTTTGTTTTGAGATTGTCATATGAATTTGCATGAATTGCAGCGTTGCTTTCTGCAAATGCGACTTGTGTGCCGTCCTTTGGTATATCAAAAATCTCATAAGGAATACATGAAAACGATGGAGTGACCCCAATTTTCTCATAAGAGTTTCTTATTGAAAGTTGTTTTGAAATAAAATTTGCGTCTAGATTATAATCTGACACATTGTCAATATCGAATCCCATTGGATTCAAGGTTGTTTTTACCTTGACCTTGGCATCCCTGCTGATTCCTGATAGAAACTCTTCACCCGCATCACCGATTGTGTTATAATTAACGCCTGATAAGTGGGCCCATTCTATTGGAATAAGTTTTTCTGCATCTGTTGCTTCACCTGTAGCAACTAAGATTCTGTATGCCATCTGCATGATCTCCCCCTGCTCGCCTTTTAGTGCTGATTCCTCTTCTCTTGTTAACTCCAATGAAATTCTTAACTATTACAGATATAATACTTGTACGCAGTATGTCATATTAACATGAAAAAAATTCTTTGTGGAATGATAGACACTATGAACTCTGTAAAACCACCAAGAATGACTGCATTACGAGAACTACATGAGGTAGAAACCGGAGGCCCGTTCAGTATTCTTATTGGAACTATTTTGTCAGCACGAACAAAGGATGAAAGCACTACCAAAGTATGCAAAATTTTATTCTCAAAATATAAGAACGTGAAATCTTTGGCAAATGCTAAAGTAAAAGATGTTGAAAAAATTATAAAATCAATAGGTTTCTACCACGTAAAATCTAAAAGAATTATTGAGGTAGCAAAGATTATTGATTCCCAGTATTATGGAATCGTACCTGATGACTTGGAAACTCTAGTTAAATTACCAGGTGTAGGTAGAAAGACTGCCAACTGTGTACTGGTTTATGCTTTTGAAAAACCTGCAATTCCAGTTGATATTCATGTTCACAGGATCTCCAATAGATTAGGACTAGTTCAAACTAAAACCCCTGAGGAAACGGAACAGGAGCTGATGAAAAAAATCCAAAAGAAATATTGGATTGAAATTAATGATACATTTGTAATGTATGGACAAAATATATGCAAACCTGTATCCCCAATGTGCGAAGTCTGTAAAATTAAAAAAAATTGTGAGTATTACAAGTCAAAAAAATATTTAAAAAATTAACAATGCTAGTTGCAATTATTTTGAAAATACCTGCTCATTCTGCACCAATTGCTCATTTTACAGAAGATCCTAGTAGTTTCAGCATGTCATACAAATATGTTAAATCTTGTTCTCGACTACACTAAACGCTTTTCTCATATCTTACGACTGGGTTGTCTAGGCATGAAATTTGTTATAAATTAATATTCATTTGTTTCTTGGTAGATGTGAAACAGACTTGATCCAAAAAAATCCTCAGGTTTCAATTATTCTACCTACATACAATGAATCCAAAAATATAATTGACATTCTAAAGCTAATTGATAAAAATATTCCAAAGGGAATCCTAACTGAAACGATTGTAATTGATGACAATTCACCTGATGGAACTGGAAAAATTGTCGAAGACTATGTTTCTAGTATTAAAAAAATTGCAGAAAACACAGTTGACGTGATTCATCGAAAAGCAAAAAATGGACTCTCATCTGCGATTTTAAATGGAATACAAAACGCTAAAGGCGAAACAATTGTAGTGATGGATTCAGATTTCTCACATCCTCCACAAATTATTCCAAAAATGATTGAGGCCTTCAAACAATATCAATGTGATTTGGTTGTAGCCTCAAGATACATTACAGGGGGAAGTATTAGAGGTTGGACAACCAAAAGAAAACTAATGAGCAAGATTGCTACAATCATCGCAAAGAAAGGATTAGGAGTCAAAACAAAAGATCCAATGTCTGGATTCTTTGCATTTAAGAAAAATATCATTAAAGAATTAAACTTTGATGCGCTTGGGTACAAATTTCTATTGGAAATACTTGTAAAAACGAAAGGAATTAACATTAAAGAAATTCCCTATACCTTTGAAAACAGAAAGTTTGGATCTAGCAAATTAGATACTGGAACCGTAATTGATTATTTTAAATCTGTATGGAAACTATACATAAATGAAAAAATTAAAACAACAAATGAAAAACGTGGTTCAGTTCGTTTTCTTTCAAAGGCTGGAAGATTTTTTAGTGTTGGTGCATCAGGATTTCTTGTCAACTATATTGTTACAATGCTCTTGACATCCGGACTGTCTGAATTGTGGTATTTACATGCAAATATCTTTGGAATACTTGCGTCTATATCTACCAATTTCATCCTAAACAAAGTTTGGACCTTTGAAGACAGAGACTTTTCAAGAAAGAAAATTTTGTCTCAGTACGGTAAATTTGGCTTGTTTAGCTCACTGGGTGCATTAATCCAGCTTGGAATGGTATTTTGGCTAGTCGATTCTTATGATATTGCGTATCCATTAGCACTAATTTCAGCAATAACATCTGCTGCATTTAGCAACTTTGTATTGAACAAAAAGCTTACTTTCAAAGAAAAACTTTGGAACTAATGCTTTATCGATAAATAAATTTTTTGTGGGATTATTACAGTTAATGGCATACATGACCTAGATAATTTCTTGAATCTGCCTAAAACTGAATTATTCCATGTTATGATGTAAGAAAATCCTATAGAACATTAAAGTCTGAAACATAAACTAACTCATTTCATCATTTCTTAAAAATTAAAACAAAAAGAATGAACTTCGCCTTTTCCTGACTACTCAAAGGAAGTAGAGGATTGTGACGAAAGTCCAGTTGAAGATGGTACAGATGGGAATCTATCTCCAATCTGTTGCTCAGCTACTGCAGATGCTTCTTGAAGAATCTTATCTGTTTCTTCACTTGAAGCAGCAGACTCCATACTAAATGAGTCGCCTGCAAGAGAATCCATCATTAGTCCATTAAGCGTCTGGGTCATACTATTCAATTCTGAATCTGCTTCTGGCATGAATCTTCCTAGTGATGACTTCAATCCCTTCATTGTAGACATCGCTGGTCCAATCGCTACCATAGCATCACCAAGATCATGAATAGTTGTCAGTCTTAGTTGGACTTGCTCTAATGACATTCTTGCATTGCCGAGCATCTTTGTAACTTTACGAATTTCAGCTAATTCGTTAGACAAAACTCTACTTGTGCTAGTATCATGTTGCTGCATTGCAGCCACGACTCTCTTAAAGAGTTGCGCGTCTCTTTCATGCAGTTTACCCAACATAGAGTCCATTTTTGAGATTTGGACTTGTAGTTTGTTGACTGCAGTTTGGATTCGTGGTTTTAATGCGCCTTGAGGCTTTACTGCTTCACGGAGTTTGCCAGTTACGCCTTGAGTCTCTTGATGAGCCCAAGTCTTGTTGAAGTTTGGCATGATGGCAAGTCTAGAAATTTGGTCTTAATGGACGGTGTGTATTTAGATCGACTTTGAGGTTAATTTAGCTAACAAACTCTTATTCATGGCTCTCACAGTTCGACTGTGGCAAAGATTGTTGTATTTGATTCAGGATTAGGCTCATTATCTATAATCTTGGCAATGCAGGATTTATTCAAGTCGGAAATCATCTATTTTGCAGACCAACAGAATTATCCATATGGAAAGAAATCGCGGACTCAATTACATAAAATCATCACAAAATCTATCAAATTATTACAAGAACAATTCTCACCAGACATCATAGTTGTCGCATCAAACACGCCTAGTCTTATGTTTGATTTATCATCAAGAAAAATAATTGATGTAAAGCCACCATTATCTTATGCAAAAAAAACGTCAAAGTCAAAGCATATTGCCATACTGGCAACTGAAAATGCAATAAAGAGTAAGAACTTGAATGAGTACATCAAAAAAAATGATCCTTTAGAATCTTTTAAATTTTTTATGATAAATGCATCAGAACTTGTAGATCTTGTTGAATCTGGAAAATTTCTCACAAACAAAAATTACTGTAAAAAAATCATTAAAAAAATACTTGATCAAATTTTATCTTCACATCCAATAGACACAGTGACGCTTTCTAGCACACATTTACCATTTTTAAGACTATTACTGGAAAAAGAATACCCGAAAATCAAATTTATAGATCCTGGAAATATAATTGCAAACAAAATTTTTCTAAAAGTCAAGAACAAACAATCGAAAATAAACTCATTAAAGATTTTTGTCTCAGGTGATACCAAAAAATTTCAGAATAAATTAAATAAGATAGGAATAAAAAATAAGATTAGTTTTTTATCTATTTAGCTTTTCTGTAACCGTGACTGAATTTCTTATCATATAATCTGGAATACTCGTATGTCTCAGGATCGATCACATCACTAATAATCACAATTGCAGTCCTGATAATTTGTTCATCTTTTACTTTTTTTACTATGTCCTCAAGTGTTCCCCTGATGATCTTTTGATCTTTCCAGCTTGCATGATACACAACAGCAACGGGAGTTGTTTTTTTATACCCACCAGCAATCGCTTCTTTTACTAGATTTGATATCAAATGAACACTGAGATAAAAGATCAATGTAGCTTTATGCTTTGCAAGCTCTGATATTTTTTCACGTTTAGGAACCTTTGTTCTGGATTCTGCTCTTGTAACAATGATTGTCTGAGTAACGCCTGGCAATGTTAACTGAGTTCCAAGCGCCGCGGCTGAAGCCAAAAATGCAGTTATTCCAGGAACAACAACAGATCTGATTCCTTTTTTTTCTAAATTATCAATCTGTTCCTTGATTGCACCATAAATTGAAGGATCTCCGTCATGTAGCCTGACTACAAGTTTGTCTTTTTTTGCGTTTTGGTACAACAAATCAAAAATTTCCTCTCTGACCAGTTTTGCAGCATCATGTAATTTTCCTTTTTTGCAAAGCTTCAAAATCGGTTCAGGAATTAAAGAACCTGAGTAAACTACAACATCAGCCTTTTGAATTAATTTCTTAGCCTTGACTGTAATTAGTTCAGGATCGCCTGGACCGCATCCAACAAAAAACACCTCAGACACGTTTTACCACCAAAATTGAGAAGTATTTTGTAGTCAATGTATCATCGTTTACTTCACCCAAAGTCATTTTCCGAATGATCTCATTTTCTGTTCCAAGATCCTGGCCTATTGCAAAAATTGAGTTATCTGGGAATCCTGACTCTTTTAGAACCTCAATTACCTTGTCAAAATATCTTCCATCCTTGAGAAATATCATGGATTCAGAATTCTTTGCAATTTCTTTAACACTGGATAGATCATAGCATGATGGAATGATGGCAACTTTTTCTGCACCTTCAGCAATACTTACACCAACCTTCGACGCAAACGTAAACATGGAAACAATTCCTGGTATTACACTAATATCCATATCTGGATAATTCTCTTTTAGATCCTTGTGCATATAGATCCAAGTACTGTACAAATAAGGATCACCCACTGTAAGATACACAACATTTTTCCCAGTCAAAACCGTTTCAGCCATTATCTTTGCATTCTTTTTCCACGTATCTTCAAGAACGTCTTTGTCTTTTGTCATTGGAAAGATCAGCTTTACAATTTTTTGATTTTTTGATTTATCAATTATAGGTGAAACAACACTAAATGCAATACTTGGTCTATCTTCATTGGAGGCAGGACACATGATGATGTCTGCATTCTGAATTGCTTTTACAGCCTTAACAGTTAGCAGATCTACGTCTCCAGGACCCACTCCTATCCCAATCAATCCAGGCATGAAAAGTATGGATTCCCTCCCAATTAAAAATCTAGATTATATCTTGGTAGCGGAAATTATTGTTACTGGATTTCTTGCTAGCATCATAGTCCCTGCGGTTGTTTTCCTGCTTTTTGATACTGTTATCTGCGTAATGTCAACAGATTCGAAATGCAATCTCTTAAGAACTTGTAACACTGAATAAAATGTCTCAACTAATATTATGCCGATCACAATTCTGCCCCCTGATCTTAATTTGTTCTCGGAAAGCTCAACTATTTCTTTTGTATCGCCACCAGTACCTCCAATGAATATCACATCAGCCTCTTCAAGTTCAAGAATCTTTTCTTTAGCATTACCGTAAATTACAGAGATGTTTGATATGCCAAATTTTTCCACGTTTTTCTTAGTCAACTCTACAGCATTTTGATCATGATCAATGGCCAATACTTTACCTGATGATTCAATCTGAAGTGCAGCTTCGATAGAGATAGATCCACTACCGCAACCAATATCATAAACTGTTTGCCCTGGCCTTAATCTTGCTTTGCTGATTTGAATAGTCCTTATTTCTTCTTTTGTTATTGGAACCTTTTCCGTTCGTTCGAAAAGTTCATCTGGAATTCCAGGAGTTTTGTAATTCCACATAGTCTATCTTTAATTCGGAATTATCAAATTAAATGTTAATTCCAGTAGAAACAGTTCCAGCATGAAGTAATGTGTAAGTTACAATCCAAGTGAACAAGTACAAGAAGACGTAGCTACCAATACCCTGCGTAACAATTTTTTTCCTATCTGATGATGGCAGCTGCAATTTCATGCCTTTTGCAACTATGATTGTCCCAATAAACACTATAATCATAAATGCAATTGAAGCCCATCTTCTTTCTTCACCCTCGATATCTTCAAAGACGAAAGTTGCTATGGCACCTGCAATCACAGCCAAACCAACACGCATCCAAAATAATCTGTTCAGTTTTCTGTCTTTTTCACTTTTCTCAGATACATTGATGGATGGATCTTCCGCTTTGTCTGGAACGGGATCAGATTTCTCTGTCTCAGGAATATCATTCAGACCTAGATCTCTGGATTCCTTTTTGGAATCATCAGGCCCAGGCGTTGCCTCTGATTTCTTCTTTTTGAATCTTGCCAAGTAAATTTCTAGCGTGTCTCAAGCAAACCATGTTTAATATCTTTGGTCATAATCTGAGCATGTCAAAGCAAGAGTATAATTTTAGACGATAAATATCATGGTTATGACTCTAGCGGGAATCGAATTACGATATCTAGTTGACAAAATTTCAGAGCAAGTTCAAGATTACTATGTCAGCAACATATACGGAATTACAAAGGACAGCATTCTATTCAAACTTCATCATACTGAAAAGAGTGATCTGTTCATGATGATCTCAACATTTGGTGTCTGGCTAACCAAAGTGAAAATTGATCAAATGGAACCAAACAGATTGCTCAAAAGATTACGAAGTGATCTCCTTAGATTAAAATTAAAAAAAATAGAACAAATTGGTTCAGAAAGAATCGCATATTTTACTTTTGAAGGGTTTGGAAAAGAGTTCGTTTTAGTGGGGGAATTTTTTGGGGATGGAAATATTTTACTCTGTAGTAAAGATATGAAGATACTTGCACTTCAACATTCGATAGACGTAAGACATAGAAAACTCAGTGTGGGCTTAGAATACCTACAACCGCCCGAAAATGGATTAGATGTTTTTAACATATCGGAATCAGATTTTATTGAACTTGGTATGACTGATTTAATTTCCGCTAAATGGCTAGGACGAACCTTGGGTCTGCCAAAAAAATATGTTGAGGGGATTTTTGAAATCGCATGTGTAGATCCAAAAAAAATCGGCAATCTATTAACACCTGAAGAAATAAAGAAGATTTTTGAAACTACTAAACAAGTTGTTACAGATGTAATATCTGGCAACCATGATTCAGTAATAATTAGAAATGAAAAAACAGAGGTCCTTCCACTGAAATTAGGAAAGCTGGAAGGTGAGGTTACCAATGTCGATAGTTTCATTGAAGGGTTAGATGTTGTTTTTACAGAAAACATAATCAAAAAAGGAAAATTAGTTCAGTCAAGTGGTTCTGACAAAAAGATAAAAGAATTACAAACTCAGATTTCTGAACAAGAAAAAGCAATCGAAACAGTAAGAGAAAGATCAAAAAATATCACTAATGTTGCCAATTCTCTTTTTGAGATGGTATCCAAGGGAATCATATCTATAGAAGATGCCAAAGCTCAAAACATTCTAGCAAGTAATAATGCAAAATTAATCACTGAAAAGGGAATCTCACTAATTGTTATACAGGATGAAAAAATTAAGATAAATACTATATCCTCTCTTCACTCCATTGCTTCTGTATTGTTTGATGAAGCAAAAAAACAATCGTCCGCAATACAATCAATTCAGGCAATTAAAGAAAAAACAGAGAGAAAACTGGAAAAATTCCAAAGCAAAACAGAATCTGAAAAGGATCTGATTGTAGTTTCTGAAATTAGAAAGAAAAATTGGTATGAGAGATACAGATGGTTTTTTACTTCTAACGGATTTCTTGCTATTGGCGGAAGGGATGCAGCGTCAAACTCTGCAGTAGTGAGAAAGCATTTGGCAAAAGATGACAAAATATTTCATGGTGATATTTTTGGCTCGCCATTTTTTATATTGAAAAATGCAGAAAACGCTCCTGATAAAAGCATGAACGAAATTGCACATGCCACAGTCTGTTTTAGTCGCGCATGGCGGGAGGGAATGTATGGAGTAAGTGCTTATTGGGTAAATCCTGAACAAGTCAAAAAATCAGCCCCTAGTGGAGAATTTTTACCTAAAGGCTCTTTCACAATAGAAGGACAAAGAAATTTCATCAAATCTGATACTTTGAGACTAGCTGTTGGAATCATTCCATTAGACGATGACTATGTTTTGACATGTGGACCGCCTGATCCGATCAAAAAAAATTCCATCTGTTATGCGATTATTGAACCTCATGGTACTGAAATGGTTGATACGGCCAAAAAAATTAGAATTGAATTCTCTAAAATAGAAGAAGAAATCACAAAAAAAATATCAATTGATGATTTTGTTCGCGTTCTGCCTCCTGGAAAAAGCCAAATCAAGGAAGTAAACATTGGCGACTATAACCCTCTTTCTAAATATTAAAACCAACCACGTTTAATTCAACAATTAACTCCCTTAATGGATAGATTTTCAGCTAAATGATCTATTTCTATGGAAAAGCAATTGATTGAATTACAATAGAATCTAATTCTGAGATCCTGATTCTCTTTTGTTCCATACTGTCTCTCATTCTGATTGTTACAGTCTCATCTTCTAAGGTCTGATGATCAACGGTAATTGCAAACGGAGATCCAATCTCATCCAATCTTCTATACCTTCTTCCTATTGCCCCAGAATGATCCAAAAACGCATCACATTTTCGTCTAATTTTCAGATAAACCTCATCAGTCTTTTCCTTTAATCCGTCCTTTTTTACTAGTGATAAAATTCCCACATGAACAGGTGATAAATAGGGTTTTAAAGCCAAAACCGTCCTCTCATGCTCTTTATCGTCCTTTAAGCTGTGCTCTAAGATAGTATAAAGACTGCGATCAATTCCCATTGAAATCTCAAAAACATGAGGAAGAACTTTCTCGTCATTGTCCATTACATCAAATTTCTCCTTACTTTTTTTTGCATGGCTTGACAAATCATAATCTGATCTGTAGTTGCATGCAACTAACTCAAGCCATCCAATTGTAGTTTCGACCTCAAAGTCAAACGCTACCTCTGCATAGAACGCTTTCTCTTTGTCACCTAGTTTTCTGAATCTGCTTTTCGTAATATCAATACCTGTCTTTTCATAAAATTCCGTCAATATTCCCAAGTAATATGCAACAAGCTTGTTTGGAATAATGCCTGATTCTACTGCTTTTTTACATGTCATGGACACAGGATCTGCATCTGTTTGAACGCGAATTACCACATCCTGAATTTCTGAGAATTTTTCCATCTCGTCTAGTTTTGATGGATTGCAAAATACTTCAATTTCTGCCTGATAAAATTCTCTTAAACGAAGAAGACTCTGTCGTGGAGCAATCTCGTTTCTAAAACTTTTGCCCACTTGTGCAATTCCCAAAGGGAGTTTCCCTCTCATTGTTTTGAACAGTCTTGGAAAATCTATAAAGATTGATTGACATGTTTCAGGTCTGAGATATGCTTCCTCTTCTTCAGGCCCAATACCGACTTTGAACATCATATTGAAATGCTTTGTCTTATCAAAGTCTCCCTTACATTTTGGACACTTTATGTTATTTTGTAAGATAGCACTGTCAAATTCTATTAAATCTGCACTCTCAGGAATCTCGATACCGGAAATATCTGCAATTGTCCTATCTGCTCTAAATGTTGAATTGCATTTTGCACATTTTATTATTGGATCCGCAAAATTGCCCAAATGACCTGATGCCTTAAAAACTGATTTTGACATTATTTGGGAACCGTCAATTTCAAGCATTCCATCTCGTCTGATTAATTCCCTTCTCCATAATTCTAAGAATTTATTTTTCAAGCCAACTCCGGATGGCCCATATTCCCAAAAACCTGCTTGTGCATCAGCATAAACCTCACAACTAGGAAAATAAAACCCACGTTCAAGTGCTAACTTCATTACATCTTCATAATCCATAACCTGATTCCTCATTATCATAGAATAAATTTCTACGCAAATTCCTTTGCTTTTCTAATGTTCTCAAAGTCGTCTCTTTCATTATCAATAGGAGTCTCTAAAATTATTGGAATCTTTTTCTTGTTTGCAAATTTCACTACCGCCGCAATTCCCTTTTCTCCAATTCCACCCAATCCTAAATGATAATGCCTATCAAGATTACAACCAAGCTCCCCCTTAGCATCGTTTAGGTGCAGAATTTTCAAATTTTCTATTCCGACGTATCTGTCAAATTCAACAAATGTGTCTTTTACACTGTCTTTATCTTTCAAATTATATCCTGCAACAAATGCATGACAAGTGTCAAAGCAGACACCAAATTTTTTTTTAGGTTTTAACTGTTTGAAAATCTCTCCTAACTGTTTAAAATCAGAACCAACAGAATTTTTCTGTCCTGCAGTATTTTCTAACAAAATCATCACGTCATTTTTTGTTTGACCCGCTTTAGTCAACCCCTCTACCAATCTTTTAATTCCAGCTTCCTCTCCTGTTCCCAAATGACTGCCAAGATGAGTTACTAAATATGGAATGCCTAACTGTGAACATCTTTCAACTTCATTAATCAAAGTCTTAACCGATTTTTCAAACCCATCTTCTTTTGGAGTTGCGAGATTTGGCAAATATGGCATATGAGCGCAAGTTGCAAATCTGTCAATCTTACTTGCTCTTAATTTTAATTTAAAATTAGTAATGTCATCCTTGGTTAGTTCTTTTGCATGCCAACCCCTAGGATTTCTTGTAAATATCTGAAAAGCAGAGCATTCTCTTTCAATAGCATTATCTACTGCTTTATCAATTGATCCTGATATTGATACATGGCATCCTATCTGCATCTGTGTGGATTTTCTTAAAACATAATTTAAACTAGGGTCCAAATTCAAAAAACCAGATTTTTAAGTAAACTAGGTGAATTATTAACATGTTAGAATTAGGAACTGATGAATTTGCAAAATACCCATTTCTAGAGGGTGCTGGAAAAATTCTTAAAGACAAAGGCTTTCCATTGTCACAATTTGGGACTGATCCTGATCTTAAATCAGTAGTTGATAAAGCGTATCATAGACTTAAAGTCTCTACAAAAGGTGGTATCTATAAATCTGAAATTATCAATGGAGAAGCGTCCGATTCTGCTCGTGAAAAAGAGATTTTTTCATTTCTCTTAGCAATAGTATTGCTAAAATTAACTGGAATGCATACCTTGATCAAAAGGTTTGCTCTTGCAGAAGCTAGACGTGCAGAAAACCACCTTGAAAAAGATTTAGGAAAAGCTTCTGATAAATCAAAAATTGATTTAGCAATAAGAATTATTTACGATTTATTTAATATTGAAGTAATAAAAGAAGATGAATTTTTCAAAATCCCAGTATCAGATTATCTAAAGCATTCAACAGATTTTCATGAGAGAGAATGGAAATTAATCAACAGACATGTAGAAGGTGGAAAAGTATTGCTTACTCCAGACAAGACGGTTAGATTGATTCGAAAAGAATTAGGCAACTATATTATCTCCAAAATTACTAATGCACCAACCCCACCGATGATTTCAGGACTTGAAAACATAGTAAAGGAATTCACTTCAATTGGCAAAGATCTTACTCCCTCTTACGTTGTAACTAGTGGTGAATATCCTCCTTGTATCAAACATGCAATTGAAGTTCTTGAGAAAGGTGAAAACCTCCCTCATTCAGGAAGATTTATGCTTGCCACATTTTTACTTTCAAAGGGTCAAACAGTTCAACAAATTGCCCCTCTGTTCAAAAATGCGCCTGATTACAATGAACGTGTAACGTTATACCAACTTAATCATCTAGCTGGAACTTCGGGAAGTGGTACTCAATACTCTTGTCCCTCATGTGAGAAACTCAAAACCCAAAGTCTGTGTTTTGCAACAGCAGAATGTGATACCATCATCAATCCTCTACAATTCGGAAAGAAGCGACAATAATGAATGAAGCTGATATTAAGTTTGTAGAGGAATCGTTTAAGAAATATTACTTTGATCACTTTGATCTTATCAAAGTTCCAGAAAGAGCATCTGAAAGAGAATTTGGATATCAAAAGTTTAACTCTGGGATGATTCGTCATATTTCAATAAAATCTGACAAAGAACTGCATCTTTTATTTATGCAAAACATCCCATCTGATGTTTACTGCTCAAATGCATACTATTCCTTTCCTAATCTACCAATGAATGAAAAGGATTGGAAAGAAGCAGATCTAATTTTTGATATTGATGCAAAAGATCTTAATTTGCCATGTCGGACAAATCATACTGTATCAATATGCAATCAATGCAGTGAGATTTCAAGGAATTCTGCAAATTGTATAAAATGCAATTCTATCAGATTGGAGAAAAAATCACTCCCGTGTAAAAATTGTATCAATGCATCAAAAATAGAAGTATCAAAACTATCTCAAATCTTAATTGATGATCTTGCTATATCCCCAGAAAACATCTATGTATATTTTTCAGGTAATGAAGGATTTCACGTTTATGTGCGCAACTCACAATTTCAACGAATTGGCTCTAAGGAAAGATCCGAATTGGTAGATTATATCATGTTTCGTGGAATGATTCCTGAAACATTCGGAATGAAAAAATTCAAGCCAGACAGATCATCGTTTCCAGATTTTGATGAGAAGGGTTGGAGAGGAAGATTTTCCAAGTATATTTTTGGTTCCAAGTCAAAACGCTCAAAAATTATCTCAGAATTAATTACTAATGGCTACTCCTCTTTTCAAAAGACTCTTGATGAAGCATCACGAAATATTGGTGTAAAAATTGATCCTAATGTGACCATGGATGTTCACAGAATTTTTAGACTCCCAGGTTCTATTAACAGCAAAAGCGGTCTTACAAAATTACATTGTAAAGACTTGTCCAAGTTTGATCCATACGTTGAAGCATCTTTTCTTAATGATGACACAATAGAAATTGTTGCAAATTGTCCGATTCAGTTTAGTCTTAAAAACAAAAAATTTGGTCCATATGACAATGAAAAAGTGACTATTCCAACTTTTGCGGCAGTCTATATGATTTGCAAAAAACTAGCAATATTAGCTTGATTTTGCTGGTAAGACATTAATTTACCGATTCTTAACAGAATTTGATTTTGTATAGTGCTTCTACCGATAAACAAACTCCTCCTCCTGATGCTGGAAAATTCATCAGATTAGGTATTGTCGCCATTATTGGAATCATAATTTTCGCTGCAGTAGGAAACCAGGCAGTGATTCTATCAATGAATTTCACTGAATTTGGCGATCAATTTAGCAAACCCCTCTATTACACATTAGTCTCAACAATAATTCTATCTGCAATTGCTCTTGTTCGCGTAAATATTGCAGGCAGATCTTCAATTTTCTGGTATGTTATCAGTACAGGAATAGGATTCATTGGAAGCGGTGGGCAGCAACCAATATCGACTAATATTCAAAGTTTCAGAAATTATAAACTCTCTTACATACAGTTTGTAATCTGGCAAATTACTAAGATATTGCTTTTTGGAGCATTCTTTGCAAATATCATGTTTGGATTTGCAGCAGTTTCATTTATTGAAGGAAATTATCTTGGAATTGAGTATCTGCCAAAATTATTCACATTACCTTTTGTGACTCCAGACACTGATCCAGATTATGCTGCTAAAAATGTTGTTCCAATGATTCCGGCATTGGTAATATTGATTCCGCCATTACTTGCAGCTATTGGATTGCGTTTAGTGTTGTATGTTGGGATTCATAGGATTATTCATGTAATTACATCATATCTACAAGATTCCAAAGAAGGTAAACCAAGATATCTAAACTATGTTTCAACCATTGAAGGAATAATAGGCATCGCTATTGTTTGGCTAGGATTTAATCTCTTCTTTACTGATCAAATTGACTATAATACAAGATATCTGATTGGCGGTACACTTGTTATTGGTTTTGCACTAATTACATTTTCAATAGTTGATCGAATTCGTGCACGCGTACTAACTCACATGTTTAAGCGAGACGTATACATTAGAATTTTAACAATTATTGTCATCGCAATAGTTGTTGGAGGAGTTGTTTCAGTTAATAACAGTATAGCTGATGCAAAGAAAATTGAATTTCTTGGACCATACACAGCTCAACAAATTGGGGTGAATCGCCATCTGGGCCAATTAAACAATGTACAAGAAAACATTCATCAAGTCCAATTAACATCGGTTTCTTCAAACAATATCAAAAATTATGTTAATCAACACGGTGATGTGCTTGACGTGATCCGGGTTTGGGACTGGGAGGCAGCTTTTGCAAAATTAAAGCCCGAGATAGGCCTAATTCCATATGTGGACTTTGAAGATAATGACATCTTGCGCTTTAACAATACATTGTACTGGACTGCCTCGATGAAGCCTATCTTGCCAACATCTGTTAGCCTTGAAAACAGATGGTACAATGAACATTTTGTATACACGCATGTTCCAAATGGATTCCTTACTTTAGAAGCCACTTATGGACAAATTGTTGATAGTGGTGAATTTTTCAAACAAAGAGAGATTTACTATGGTGAGGGAGGACTCTTTGAGCAGACATGGTCTGGCTATCCTAATTCAAGAGGAACAAACAGTGCAGAACTTGGCGGCGTATCTTATTCTGGTTTGGGAGGATTAGATGTATCTCCTCCATTAAGTTGGTTATTTGAGCCAAACTTTTTGCTTTCATTTCCATCTGAATCAGTTCACATAATGAGATACAAAGATGTCCACGATAGGATGCAAACTTTGTACCCGTATTTCTTGTATGATCTGTTTGGAAAAGAACTTGACTCACTACCTGTTACGGATGGAACAAATTCCTATTGGCTAATCCCATTAATAATTGGATTTGATACGCGTGATGTCCCGTGGTCCGTTGGCAATCCGTACTTGCGTCTGGTAGGATATGCGTTGGTGGATTCATATAATGGTGATATTCAATTGCTAAAAACTGGGGATGATTTCTTTTCAGAGATGTTTTATAGCCAGTACTCTGATCAATTCAAACCAATGCCAACATGGCTAGAAGAACAAATTAGATATCCTGTTGAGCTATTCAATTGGAAAACAGAGATGTATAATATTTACCATGTAACCAATGTGGAAACATTCATTCAGGCAAACGAGTTTTATGAAATTCCACGTGGTCTTGATACCTATTATGTTGAGGCAAAACCACCTGGTTTTAAAAAGACCGAATTTTTGGGATTGCTTTCCTTAGAATTAAGGGGATCCCAAGGCAGAAATCTTGCAGGTTACATGGTTGTTGAAAATGATCTTACCAATTTAGGACACATGCAGTTTTATGAAGTTCCATTAAATTCTACGACCAAGTTAATTGGTCCTACTGCTGTTAGAGAAGCACTTGATAGGGATCCAGAATTCGCTCAACTAAAAACTCTTTTAAGAAATCCAAGAATTGGCGATAATATTCTATACCGCGTTGGTGATCATGATATCTACTTTATTCCTGTGTATACTGCCGGTGCTGGCGGTGTAGTGGCTCAATTAGGCACAATTGCAGCGGTAGGAGCAGCATTTAATGGAGAATATTTTGTTGGATTGGGAGAAACCCAAGAAAAAGCATTTGAAGCATACTTGAAGAAAGTTTCTGGTGTTGCATCAGCTGTTACTACTGCTGATGATAACTATGTTGAACTGATTAGAAGCGATAGAATTAATATAATTAAATCGGTGTTTGAGGAAAACGGAATTTCAATCGCCGAACCAACATCAATTCAAATTCCACTGTCATTTAATGAAGGAGAGATACTCTTTTTTACTGAAAGTGACCGTACAAGCACTGTAGAGTTTCTATCTGACTTCATTGATGACTTTGTAAAACCACGAAGTGATAGGGTATTCATGTGGCAAGAAGAAAACAACCTCAACATTGGAACAATTTTTATCAAAGATGGAATATCTGAGATACATTATGTCTCAATTGAGGTAGGTAACTAGTTGCTACTTGTTATTGATAATGGATCTATCTATACAAAAAACTTAACTGATTTTCTAACCAAACAAAATATTTCATTTGAAACGCAAATCCCTCGCCTCTTAGACCTATCCTCCCTTGAAAATTATGATTCTTTCATATTGTCTGGAAGAAGGAAAAATGATAAAAAAATCAATGAAATTAATTCTAAAATTATCACTTATTCAATCAAAAATAACATAAAACTACTTGGAATCTGCTATGGTGCAGAAATCTTGGCTCTAACTTTAGGTGGCACAATTAGAAAGCTTCCCTTAACTCAAAATGGAATTGAAAAAATTACAATAATAAAAGACAATTTGATCTCAAGTAATTATTTAGAAGTGTTTGAGAGTCATGGATTTGAGATATCGAAATTACCTAAGGTGCTTATTCCACTTGCCGAATCAAAAAATTGTCGATATGAGATAATTCAACATAAATCAAAGCCAATTTTTGGGACACAATTTCACCCAGAAATGAGCAGCGATGGCCACGAATTAATTAAAAAATTTTGTCTATTTTGATTGATATTAATAACTCTGAGAATTTCCTGATTTATGGAACAAGAAGATCATCAATTACTTTTACCATTGGTTGAACAAGAAAATATCTGTCTTCCATTACCGATTAATGTAGTATCAAAATACTGGAATATTGAATTGTCTATAGCAGAGGCTGAAGAAACCGCCAAACAATATTCAGGATTTGATGGAAGTATCCTAATTGAAGGAATTGAATCTGCTGAAAGACATGGGTTATCATGTAAAATAGTTAATTCATCTCTAAAAGAATTAAAAAAAATTATTGATTTGGGAATACCGCCAATAGTTATTATTCCTGGCATTCCTGAAATCACTCAACATGCTTCAATAATTACTGGATACAACAATGAAGAAAAAACAATTCTTCATTATATTCAAACCGGTAACAAACAAGGTGAACAACAAGAAGGAGCAATACCTCAAGATATTTTTGAGAAAGAATGGTCTGAGGAAGGAAAACTATTGATAATATTAGCTCCTTCAGACATTCTCTCATCCGTATCTCTTGAAAATGATTCTAGTGACAAATCAAATCGCCTATGTTTTATCTCAGAGAAATCTCATATTCTAAAAAATTTCAAAGACGCACTTGAATTATTAAAACAAGCTATAAAATTTGATGCAGAAAATTTGACAGCGTTAAATCTTCTGGGAGCAATCATGAATGAACAAAGTTCTGCTGATTGTATCAAGTATTATGAAAAATGTTTGAGGATCAACAAAAGATCATATTTGAGTTATAATGGTCTGGGAAATTACTATCTGAAAATGAATCAATTTCAAAAAGCAGAAGAGTGTTATACAGAGGCCATTAAAATTAATCCAAAAAGATCTGCAAAAATTTACAAAAACCGTGCTTACTTGAGAGAAAAACAAAATAGAAACTCTGATGCAAAAGATGATCTCAAAACTTATCTGAAATATGCTCCTACAGCTTCTGATAGAGGGATAATTGAGCAAGCCATACATGAATTATGATGCGGAGTGCGGGATTTGAACCCGCGACCTTCAGCTTGGGAAGCTGACATCTTACCAGGCTAGACAAACTCCGCCTAGAAGATATTAATCTACTATGATTAAATATCTTGGTTGCTAGATTACTGCATGGATGCAAGATGTCCTGAATGTGAAAAAGTCGCAAAATTAGATGATGATATAACTACGGTGAAGTGTCCTCACTGTGACTTTGAGGCAGACTATGATTCATACCTTGAAATAATGAAAGATCATGCAATCAATATGTCGTCTGAATACATTCCTGACCGACCAGGAATCTAATTACCAATAATTCCCTTTATCCGAGCAGTCTAAGTGAGCTCCACAGTTGGGGCAGAACATATGACATGCTTGCATGTCGACCATTTTGTTATCACATCGTGGACATTTGATATCTTCAACCATGCCTGTCTATGGTAATATTGATTTAAAAATAATGTCCAAAGGTTAATTAGTCCTTCAATTTTTTTTTGGAATAATTGACAAACTTCAAACTTACAATCTCAGACGTAAAAGGAAAATCAGTTTCAAAAGAACTCAAAGATAGTGACGCTAATGCATTATTGGGATTACAACTAGGAAATGAAACTGATGCTACAATTGTAGGGTTGTCTGGAAAATTAAAACTCACTGGTGGTAGTGATAAATCTGGAGTGCCAATGAGAAATGATATTCATGGTGCTGCAAGAAAACAAGTTTTACTTTCTAAAGGCGTAGGTTTGCAGAATGCAGGTACTGGACAAAGAAAAAGAAAGTTAATGCGTGGAAATACTGTATCAGAAGAAATCTATCAAATAAATTGTAAATTTGATGGAGAATTACCAACTGAGAACACTGAAGAAAAAACAGAAGATAAAAAAGAATAACTTAACATATACCGGTTGTAAATTTTGATTCATGCATTGGAGAGAAACACTTCCTGATTGGTATATTAAAAAATATGGTTATCAACCGTGTGTTAACATTGGTACTGCTGGTCATGTAGATCATGGAAAAACTACTCTGATTCAAGCTCTTACTGGTTCATGGACAAGTGTACACAGTCAAGAATTAAAACGTGGAATTACAATTCGTGTTGGTTACTCAGACGCAGCCTTTTACAAATGTGGAAAATGTGAAGAACCTCTAGGTTACTCAACAACTCCAAAATGTACTAATTGTGGAAAAGAAAGTGAATTATCTAGAGTAGTGAGTTTTGTAGATAGTCCAGGACATGAAAGTTTGATGGCAAACATGCTTTCAGGATCTGCTCTTATGGATGGTGCATTATTACTAGTAGCAGCAAATGAGAAAGTTCCTAAACCTCAAACCAAAGAACATCTTTTAGCTCTTCAAACTCTTGGAATTCAACAAATAGTTGTGGTTCAAAATAAGGTTGACTTGCTTTCTTATGATGAAGCTCTCATGAATTACCATGATATTACAAAATTTGTTAAAGGGACTTATGCTGCAAAAGCACCTATTATTCCAATATCTGCACAATCTGGACTAAATATTGATGCATTAATCGGTTCAATAGAATCAACAATCAAAACTCCAGATAGAGATGAAAAAGCAGATGCCGTAATGCATGTTCTACGTTCCTTTGATGTGAATAAACCCGGAATAAAACTAAAGGATATCAAGGGTGGGGTAATTGGTGGAAGTCTTACTCAGGGAATTTTTAATGTTGGGGATGAAATTGAGATTAAACCTGGTATTATGAATGAGAAAAAAAAATCATATGAACCGTTACTAACAGAAATCACTTCATTAGGAACGGCAGCAGGAATCGTAGAATCTGTGAAGCCTGGCGGTTTAGTGGCTATTGGAACAAAATTAGATCCATCTATGACTAGGAGTGATTCATTTATTGGCTCAGTCATTGGCAAACCTGGAACACTCCCTGAAAACTCTGTAAATCTGACCTTAGAAGTTAATCTTTTTGATTCGGCAGTAGGTGCAACTGAGGACATTAAAGTTCAACCAATTCAATCAGGAGAATTGCTCAGATTAAACATTGGAACTGCGCCAATATTGGGTAAGGTTAACAAAGTAAAATCAAAAAATATCGAAGTTGAACTTAGAAGACCCGCCTGCATCTTTAAGGGAGGCAATGTTGCCATCAGTAGAAGAATTGCTGAAAGATGGAGACTTATTGGTGCAGGAATAATTGGTTGAAGTAATCTGCGACACTAATTTTCTTATTCATATGGCAACTAGAAGAATCAAAAATATTGATAATCTAGATGTTGAAATAGGTCAGATCACTTTTGTAGTACCACAGGTTGTAAAAAATGAATTATCTAAATTAGCAAGTAACCCCAAAAAAAATCAGGACATCCAATCCACTCTAAATTATATAAAGAATTTCAAAATCATTCCCATATATGGTACATTTGCTGATAAAGAACTGCTCGATTATGTCTCTAACAATAAAGTTATTGTCGCTACAATGGATAAAGAGTTAAAAAAACAGATTAAGGAATATGGTAATCCAATAATGTCATTTTCAAACGACAAAATCATTCTAGAATCTTAGAAATATTTAACTCCAAGTAATTCTTATTTTTTCCATATGGATTCGTTATCTTTAGAGAGTAAATCATTTGAAAATGGAGGAATAATTCCTAGAAAGTACGGTTATGGCCATGGAAATAATAGCCCTCATCTAAAAATTAGCGGTGTTCCAGAAGGAACAAAATCACTGGTTTTGATTATGGATGATCCAGACGCAATGAGAGCAGTTGGAAAAGTTTGGGTTCATTGGATCTTATGGAATATTTCTCCTAATACTAAAGAAATTCCAGAAAATTCTATTCCAGTTGACTCGGTTGAAGGCAAAACTGATTTTGGTGAAATTGGTTATGGGGGGCCTGCTCCACCCGACAGAGAACATACTTACATTTTCAAACTTTATGCTCTAGATCATGAAGTTTCTCTACAAAAAGGATCAACAAAAGCAGATGTTGAAAAATCCATGAACAACCACATTCTATCCGAAACAAAACTTGAAGGAAGATACTCGCCGTAATCTTATTTTATTTTTGAAATAAAATGTTAAATTTTTTGATAAAGAGTAATAAGCAGATGTAATTGATGAAAAACATTGAATTCAAATTCCAGTTTGTTTTCTATTGGAAAATTTGATTTAAAGTTTCAACATCTCTTAATCATAGGAATTCTTTCACTGTCTTTCTCAATTTCGTTTTTAATTAGATCCCAGCCTGCAGGATTTGGCTGGGAACTAAATGAGTTTGATCCTTTTTTTAACTATAGAGCAACCCAATATATTGTTGATAATGGAATAGATGCATATTTTGACTGG
The DNA here is from genome assembly GCA_020431995.1 of Candidatus Nitrosopumilus sp. GTDB lineage: Archaea > Thermoproteota > Nitrososphaeria > Nitrososphaerales > Nitrosopumilaceae > Nitrosopumilus. Next base: position 25,236 of record JAGQHE010000021.1, on the reverse strand, counting down.
AACGATGATCTGAGTTGGTATCCTAGTGGACGAGATGTATCTCAAAACTCTCAAATCATGCTTCATCTTACAGCTGCTGTAACTTATTGGATCTTTGGCGGTTCTGGTAATCTTTATGATTTCACAATTTTATTTCCGGTAGTTTTTGGATCCTTAACTGCCATTGTTGTTTTTGCTCTAGTTAGAATCATTGGAGGAACAACATCAGGGTTGTTTGCGGCGTTACTGTATTCTATTTCGCTACCAATTATTATCCGTGGCCAAATTGGATGGTTCAAATCTGAACCACTAGGTTTGTTTTTTAGTATTTTGGCAATTTATCTACTTTTCAGTGGCTTACAATCAAAAAATCATAAAGTTGCAATAAGCAAACTTGCTGCCGCAGGAATTTTTCTAATTTTTGGTCTATCTGCATGGGGTGGAGATCAATTTTTCATTGTGCCTATAGGAATCTTCTTCCTGACACTGCCTTTCTTCAGATCAGATCATAAATTTTTGATCTGGGCTATTCCTTTGTTTACCGTCTTTTCAATCATTACATCTCTTGCATTTGAAAGACTTGGCACACATTTTATTCTTGGATTAGGGGGGCTATCGTTAATAATACCTACCATTTTTGTGATATCTTGTATTATTATTCAAAAAAAAAGTAGTGAAAAATCTAAAAATAGAAATGGCCTGCTTTTTTTAGCAGCAATTCTGATCGCTGGTTCAACTTTTCTTGTCCTGAACGCCGAATCTAATCTTATTCCACTTCCTTCATATCGATATCTAAATGCAATCAATCCTTTTTTGACAACCACAGATCCTCTTATTGATTCAGTTTCTGAGCATGCCACAACAACAATCGCACAGTCTTTTCTTTTTCATTCGCTATTAATGATCTTTGCAGGATTAGGAATATGGCTAATTATTAAAAATTCTAAAAAACTTGCGATAAAAAATGACATGGTATCTTTCTCATTAATTATCGGATTAACTGGAGTTTATGTTAGCTCTGCTTTTGTAAGGTTAGAAGTATTTGCATCATTTTCTATAATTATATTGTCTTCAATAGGTCTGTCATTGTTAACAAAGGAATTCTTAGCTAATAAAACAGAAATAAATAAATTTCAAAATATATTTATTAAATCGCTTTTTGTAACAGGATTAATTATTTTATTGGTCATTCCACTTGTATTTCCTTTTCAAGGAAATATTCTTACAATTTCCAATAACCCTCCTACTATTCTAAATGGTGGAAGCGCATTTCAAATTAGCACATCTGACTGGAATGATTCCCTAGAATGGATCAAGAATAATACTCCAGAAGATGCAGTTATTGCTGCTTGGTGGGATTATGGGTATTGGATTCAAACCAAAGCAGAAAGAGCCACACTAGCTGATAACTCCACCGTTTCAACCTTAATTATTAAAAATATAGCCAGAATGTTACTTAGCAACATCAATGATGCATGGAACTCTCTCAATGAAATGCAGGCTGATTACGTAGTGGTTTTTGTTGCAGGTCAGAGGCTTACAGTTGATAATGATGGTAATCAAGCGCTCTATGTATTATCTGGTGGGGGAGATGAATCTAAAAAACAATGGTTCATGAGAATCGCTGAAGAATCACTAGCCAAATATGTCCATTCTGATGGAATTAGTGGAACCGACTATTTTTGGAATGAAACGTTATTGGGTCAAATGTTCCCATTCACTCCTTTAGCATATGTGAATTTTCAAACCAATCAGCAATCTGCAACATATCAACCAGGATTCACGGCTGTATATGCAAAAGACATCAAATTTCCTGTAGATGGGAACGGCCCATTACGATTGGTATACTCATCGCCTAGCTTTGATGTTGAAAAAGGTGGACAAGTAATTGGTGTATTTATTTATGAAATTAATAAGGACTATAATCCATTAAATTAAATCTCTAGTTGTATCTTTCAGCTAATCTATATCGCATATATTTGTCATCTGGTGAAAATTTAGCAGGATGTACTGAAATTGTCTCTTCTCCGCACTTGGGGCATTTTTCTTTCAAAGTATAATGATTACACTTTGGACATTTTCTTAGTAGGAATCTCATCTTAATTATCTCTTGTCTTCTTTGACTCTTCTCTAATAAATTTGAATGAACCTTTTTTCTTTTCTATGTTAGTTTGAATTTCCTCGATAATTGGCTTCAGTGATTTTTCAGCAGATTTAAAATCTTGTGAAGTAATTGACAATCTATATTTTGGCGCACCCAAATACGTAATATCTATGGTGGAATCTTTTTTTAACACGTCTAGCAATACCTTCTTGATAATTTCAACTCCATCCGATTTTTCATTTGTGATTTCCATAATTCCTCTTATTTCGACTGATGGAAGTTTGATTTTTGAGCAAATTTCTTCAATTGCAGTTGCTGTTTTTTTTGCAAGCTTTAAGTCTTTTACAGATTCAATTCCATTTCGTCCAATTTCTATAAATGCGTCATAAACTGAATCGAACTTTGAATATATGCTGTCTTCTAATTTCTCAATTTCTTTATCTGTTAATTTCGCTTTTTCTTTAACATTTTGTAATATTGTTTTGCCTTTTTCAAACTTCTTAACTTCTTTCAGCTTTTGCTTTTTCTGATCTTTTGATACTTGTTTTAACGATAAATCAATATCCCCACGTTGAGAATTAACTTTTTTAACAAGGAGAACTTTTTTCTCACCATCTCTGACAAATCTGTTTACTGATCTAATCCAACCTGGAGCAATCTCTGAGATATGTAAAAACCCCTGAATATCGCCATATTCATCTAATGTAACATATGCCCCATGATCCATTACCTTTGTAACCGTAGCTAGAACAATTTCCCCCTGTTCAGGCATTTCTTGAATTTCAGTAGACATTTCTTCTAAAACTTATTCATGCGTAAATTAATGTTGCTGGCTAGAAATCAATTCCTCTCCTAGCTTTGATACCTTGCCTAAATGGATGTTTGACCTCTTTCATTTCAGTGACTAAATCAGATACTTCAATTACTTTGTCTGTGGCATAGTTTCCTGTTAACACTAAATCCACTTCTTGTGGTTTTGATTTAATTATGTTTAGGACGTCCTCGACTGGAATCAATCCAAGATTTACTGCATAATTAATTTCATCTAAAATCACTATGTCATATTTCCCTGATTGAATTTTTTCATTGCTGATTCTAACTGCCTCCTTTGCAATTTTTTGATGATCTTCTCTGGGATTTTTATCATCAATTATCCCAACAAACCCTTTGCCTACTGCAATCATTTCAAATTCAGGCTCAAGTCTCTTAGAAGAATCCATTTCACCATAGTGCCATGAACCTTTGATGAACTGAATCATGCAAATTTTTTTCCCATAACCTGTTGCTCGTAATGCAATTCCTAATGCTGCAGTTGTTTTACCCTTGCCTTTTCCTGTATATACAATAGTTAACCCATCCTTTTCCATAGACAATGTTCAAAGAATCTGGGTAAAAACATTAAGTATTTCCTTAAAACGTATCAATTTAAATAAAAAATCATTCTAGCTATGCAAATTGCAAATTCCTAGAATTGTATTAGCAGGTACTACAAGTGGGGTTGGAAAAACATCCATCACATGTTCTATTATTCATGCTTTACAAAAACGAGGTTACTCGGTACAACCATTTAAAGTAGGTCCAGATTATATTGATCCAAGCTATCTTTCAAGCATCTCAAAACGTCAAGCATATAACTTGGATGTTTGGTTAATGGGAAAAAATCAAGTGTTGGATAGTTTTATTGTAAATTCAAAATCAAGCATATCTGTAATTGAGGGCGTGATGGGTTACTATGATGGTTTTGGTGGAAATTCAAATTATGCTAGTACTCATCATGTAGCTTCAATTACAAAGTCCCCTGTACTCTTAATTTTGGATGCCAGCAAAACAGCCCGTTCTATCGCTGCAACTACACTTGGATTTCAAAAATTTCATAGAAATTCACGTATTGCTGGAATCATTCTTAACAAAATAGGTAGCAAAAAACATGAATTTTTGTGTAAAACTGCACTAGAAAAAACTAAAATTCCAATAATTGGCATCATTCCAAAAAACCCAACTCTAAATTTGGAATCACGCCATTTAGGATTGATATCAACACTAGACAATAACACACTAAAAATCCAAATTGAAAAAATATCAAAAATAATTTCAAAATTTTTAGACATAGATCAAATTATCAAAATCATAACAAATCCAATCCCTTTACCACAAAAATCAAAATCTGCATACAAAAAACCAAAAACCACAATTGCAGTTGCCCTTGACACTTCATTTAATTTCTATTATCAAAATAATCTTGAAGCACTACGACGTGAAGGAGCGAATCTGAAATTCTTTAGTCCTATTAATGATAAAAAAATACCAAAATGCGATGGACTTTATATTGGAGGGGGCTTTCCTGAAGTTTTAGGTAATTCACTTGAAAAAAACATCACTATAAAAAAAGTAATTAAAAAATTGGCTGAAGACAACCTTCCAATTTATGCTGAATGTGGTGGATTGATGTATCTGACAAAATCTATTGTTTCAGATAATAAAAATTACAAAATGGTTGGTCTATTTGATGCTGAAACCAAAATGACAAAGAAAATGAGACTTAATTATACCAAAGGGAAGATCACTCAAAAGAACATAATATCTGACAAATTACATTATTTTCAGGGTCATGAATTCCATTATTCACAATTAGATTCGATTTCATCTGATTCAAAGTTTGCATATGATTTAGAAATTGGTGAGGGAATAAAAAAACATCAAGATGGATTAGTAGTACACAACACACTTGCTTCTTATTGCCATCTCTATTTTGACAGTTCAAATTATGCACAAATTTTTGTTAAAAATTGTATAGGCTATTCAAGAAGCTAACTCTGCTCTAATTAATTTAAAAATTGCATTGATTATGGCAGAAGCTGATGAGCTACCTCCTTTTCTACCAACATTCGTAATAAATGGGACATCTTCTAATTTTGATAACTGCTCTTTTGATTCTGCAGCACAGATGAATCCAACTGGTATTCCAATTATTAATGCAGGTTTGATAATGCCTTCCTTCACCATCTGAATTACTTCTTGAAGCGCAGTAGGTGCATTGCCAATAGCCACTATGCCTCCATTAATATGTAATTTAGACACTCTCATGGATACCTGGGAGCGAGTTTTTCCCTCCTTTTTTGCCAATTCCATTATTTTCGGATTGGAAATATTGCAAATTACGTTATTTTTGAAATCTTTAAGATTCTGTTTATTTAAACCTCCAATTACTCCATTAACATCAACTACTATACTACATCCATTTCTTAAAGCATTCATGCCACTTTGGATTGCATCCTTATGAAACATTATTCTATTTTTGTCTGCAAAATCAAAATCCGCTGTTGAGTGAATTATTCTTCTTACAATAGGCCATTCTTTTTCATTATATTGATGTATGCCAATTTCTTCTTCAATCATTTGCATACTGGCATCCTCAATTGATTGCCCTTTCTTAGTTTGCATTTTCTACCTCTCTTGCTCTCTCTAATATCAAATCTATCATCTTTTGATCTGTTCCCAAATGTTTTGTAATGAAAGTTTTTTCTATATTAGAATTTTTTAGTGCTGGTATCAAATCATTATTTATATCAGTTTTTACATGTGCTCCTTCATGAAGGAAATAAAATACAATTACTAGCACTTTCGGATTATCCTTTTCACATTTTTGTATGCCTTCAAAAATATCTGGTTGCTCTATTTCTAACCAACATCTACTCACATTTCTATATGAACTATCTAATCTATTAACAATATAGTTTAACGACATTTGAGCATTAGGATCTTTACTGCCATGTCCAATAATCATTATATCTACATCTTTTTTTGGAAGAATTATTTGATTTTCTTGTAATGTTGCAGATATTCTATTTTCAACAATGTCTATCAAAGTTTTGTGCATGCTCATAGGTTTAGTGACCACAAATTTTATGTTGGTATCTTTTTGGAATTTCATTACATCAGTAACTGCATTTTTTACTTTTCTACCTGGATACAAAAAATAAGGGACTATCGTCAAAGAATCAATATCTTGTTTAAGACATTTAATAATGCCATCTTCTATATATGGTGGTTCAACCTCTAAAAAACAAAAATCAACAAACTCATAGCCTCCTTTTGCATGAACTCCTTTGCAAATTATTTCTAATTCTTCAGAAGCCTCTCTTTCCCTGCTTCCTCTATCGATTAACAATAATCCTCTCTTCAACTCAAAATCCTCGCTATTGCTATTGTTAAATTTGGTGGGAATTTTTGCTTTTCTACAATCAATTCCCCTCCAGAAACCTTGATGGCTGCAGCTTCCGATACACTTGCGGTTCCTTCAAACTTCCTTACAGTTTCTGACGGATTTGGAGCAGAAATCCCAGCTAAATCCTCTTTGTTTACATATTCAATAGGAATTCTCATTTCTTTTCCAAGATCTATTAATCCTTGGACATTGTGTGGTTTTTTTATTGAAACAAGTTTTGCAATCGATTTTGAACTCAGATTAAATTTTTCTAAACAAAAATCAATTCCTTCCTTGATTGTTTCTTTTGTAGTATCCCAGTGTAATCCAATGCCTATCACTAAACTTGGAGGACGATATATTACAGACTTTCTAGATAATTCCTCATCAATTATTTTGTCTGAAATTATGAGATATGCTTTAGAGTTTGATTTTTTTAAATCCTGTAAATTTCCATAAGTTGAAACGTTTTTTGGCAGTTCTTTACACCACTTTTTCTTACCAGCATCTTGAAAAACCCCTATGGGTTCCTCATTTACCATATGTGCACTGATTTCAGTTACAGTTGAATCGTCATCAATTTTCCAATTCAATTCTCTTCCAACAAGATCAACTGATATGGTTTTGTTAACATCAGCTGCAGTAGTTATCACTGGTAATGATCCTAATTTTTCTGCTATCTCTTGAGTTAACTCATTAGCTCCTCCAATATGACCAGACAACACACTAATTACAAAATTTATTTTATCGTCGATTACAATTACCGCAGGATCTGTTTTTTTATCTTTCAAATGAGGTGCAATCAGTCTAATTACTGCACCTAATGAAAAAAGACAAATTAATGCACTGCTATTTTTAAAAAGATCAGCAATTTTCTCTGATGTAGGCATAGAGTACCATATAATGTCATTATTTTCATTTGATAGTTTCAAGGGGCCATAAATATCCCATTCTGGAAATAGTTTTTTTAAATTTTGTCCAATTTTAACTCCATTTTTGGTAATTGCAAGAACAGAAGTATTCTTCATACACAAAATTTCTCAACTTTAATAAAATACCTTACTCTTCTGACCTCCTAGCAAGGATATTTCCATCAAAATCAAATAATATCACATCAATTGAAACTTTTTCCTCTGAATGTTTTCTCATGTGTTTATACGTCTCATTACAAATCAATTCAAAAAATCCACCGACATTATTCTCTTGAATTATTTCAGAAACGTGTCTAGCTGTATTTGCTCTTTTAATACTTTTGATTACTAAATCACTAGCATTTGCTTTTCTTGCTAATTCTGAAAGAAAATCCATATCTACTTTGGAGCCTTTAACGTGAGTTTGTTTTACACCTGCTGCCATTTTTGCAAGTTTTCCAATAAATCCAACAACATATGCTTTTTCAATATTCTTTTTACTACATTGCTGAATAGTATACCCTGAAAAATCACCCATCTGCACAAAACAATGTTCTGGCAAATCAACAATTTTCTTTGCAAAATCTTCACTTCTTCCACCTGTTGTAAGGACCACGGTATAATTTCCCATGGCAACTGCTACATCCAAATTCTGTCTTATTGATGCTGCATAAGATGCTGTAGAAAACGGAATAACAATTCCACTAGTACCTAAAATAGAAATTCCGTTCTTAATCCCTAATCTTGGATTATCCGTTCTTAATGCCAATTCTCTCCCTTTTGGAACAGAAATAATAACTCTGAATCCATTCTTTTGAAGAATTTTCTCACCAATTAATCTCAAGTTCTCGTCAATCATTTTTTTAGGGACTGGATTTATTGCTGATTTATTAATTTCCAAACCTAATCCGGGCTTAGTGACAATTCCAACTCCTTCTCCACCATCAATGTCAATTTGATTTATTTTGTCTGTAAATGATAACTCTGCAATAATTTCTGCACCGTGAGTTACATCTGGATCATCTCCGCCATTCTTAATAACAGAACATTTTGATTTATTGAAATCAAACTCACAAGAATGTATTGGAATTTCAATAAAAGATCGTTTTGGTAATAAAATATGTATATTTTCAATTTTTTGCTGATTCATAATTGATAGCAATGCGGCCTTGGCTGCTGCCGTAGCTGAACTTCCAGTTGTATAGCCTGTCTTCAACTTTACCTTTTTTTCTTCCACACCTTTTGTATTCATTTTGCTGTATTAACTCTTATTTGACAATTTCCAAAATATTCCACATAGATTTAAAATTAAAACTGGTTTGATAATAATATGCACAGATACAAGAAAATAGTAATTACTGGTGCTAATGGATTTGTAGCTAAACACCTAAGAAAATATTTATCTGAAAAAAATATTCAGTTAATATCAATATCCAGAAATAATTTTAAAAAATTTAAGAATGAATTAAAAATTGTTTCAAAAAATTACAATGAAATCAACCTCCTTCAGAAAATTCAAAATTCTGATGCATTAATCCATCTTATCGGTATTGGTAAGCAATCTGTAACTGTTGATTATAACATGATAAATGTTGAACTCACAAAAAATATTATAAATTTATGTAAAAAAGCAAAAATAAAAAAAATTGTTTATACAAGCGGTTTGGGTGTTTCATCGAATTCATCCACAGGATATTTTATTTCTAAATACAATGCTGAAAAAATTATTATCAGTTCTGGATTGGATTATACAATTTTTAGACCCTCATATATTGTTGGGAAAGATGATCATTTCACGAAATATCTAAAAAAGCAAATCAAACATGGAGAAATTAAAATTCCAGGCTCAGGAAACTATCGTATCCAACCAATCTATATTGATGATGTTGTAGAAATTATTTTCCAATCCATTTTTCAATCGAAATTCACAAATAAAATAATTGATCTTGTTGGTCCTAATGATCTATCTTTCAAGAAATATGTTCAACTTTTTTCTAAGAGATCCCAAACAAGTATCAAAAAAATTAATTTAGAATATGCTTATCGTGCTGCTATCAGTAATCCAAAATCTGATTTTGGTATAGATGATCTACATATCTTGATTGGTAATTTTGGTGGAAACCATCAAAAATTAAGAGAACTTACTGAAATTAAATTTCACTCAATCTTGGAATTACTAGAGACTGGCAAACTGTTTTAGAATTTGAGCTTTGTCTATCTTTTCCCAAGTGAATTCTGGTTCATCTCTCCCGAAATGACCATATGATGCAGTTTTTCTATAAATTGGCCTCTTCAAATCTAGCTGTGATATGATTCCTGATGGTTTCATATCGAAATTCTTTCTTACTAATTCTTCTATCTTATTTTCTGGAATTTTATTTGTTCCAAATGTATTGACATAAAGTGATACTGGTTCAGCAACTCCAATTGCATATGCAAGTTGTACCTCACATCTATCAGCTAATCCTGCTGCAACAAGATTTTTTGCAATATATCTACACATGTAACATGCAGATCTATCTACTTTTGATGGATCTTTCCCTGAAAATGCTCCCCCCCCATGTCTTCCAAATCCTCCATATGTGTCAACAATAATCTTTCTTCCAGTTAAACCCGCATCTCCATGTGGACCACCAATTACAAATTTCCCAGTAGGATTAATGTGAATCTTTATTTCTTCATTCCAAAGCCTTCCTAAAACCGGTTTGATTACTTTGCTGATTATCTCTCTAGAAATTTCCTCTTGAGAAACCTCGGGTGCATGTTGTGTTGAAACTACAACTGTCTCAATTTTCGTAGGTCTGTCATCCACATATCTTACAGACACTTGTGTTTTTCCATCAGGTCTTATCCATGTGAGGACATTATTTTTTCTTACTTCTGCAAGTTTCTGTGCAAGTTTCTGTGCAAGTAATATTGGCATAGGCATAAGCTCCTTAGTCTCATTCGTTGCATACCCAAACATCAGTCCCTGATCCCCTGCTCCTTGCTCTTTGTTTTCAGTTGCAGTAACACCCTGACTAATATCTGAACTTTGAGCATGAAGACGTAATGTTACTTCACAAGATTCCGTATCAAACATCAAATCTTTGTTGTTATATCCTATTTCTCTAATTGTTTTTCTGACTAATTCCTCTTGAGCTTTTTTATCAAAATTTGCTTTTGATGTTACTTCACCTGCAACAGCCACAAAATCTGTGGTAACCATTGTTTCAACAGCTACTCGTGAATCCGGATCCTGTCTAAGAAATTCATCTAAGAATGCATCTGAAATATTATCGCATATTTTATCTGGATGTCCTTCGGTTACCGATTCAGATGTAAATAGAAAATTATT
>JAGQHE010000021.1:0-14614 GCA_020431995.1 Candidatus Nitrosopumilus sp. | reverse complement strand
TAATTTGCAATTGTTTTACCATCGTGTAATTCTTCCGCATCCGTCATAATCAAATTCATATATGAATCAACATTATCCATTTTTCCTTTATACTCAACTTCATTTTTCAGTCTTACAGTAACTTTCTTCTTGGTATTTTTTTGAAGAGTAGTTAGAGGTCTTTTTGCGCTAGTTGGTTGGGACACTAATTGTTCACTTGTTTTGCAACTTTGTTCTCTAGAATAAAAGCCTTACCTCCTCTTTGAAAATTATAATTCTTTAAATTTTTTCTTCATTTTCTAACAATTATACAAATGATTCCTACTGGTTTACAAAAATTAGACGAATTCTTGGGAGGCGGAATACCTCCAGGTGTTATAGTGGATATTTTTGGGGGAAATGGAACTGGAAAAACTCAATTATTACTACAATTATCAATCAATTCAATCAAAAATGAAGGCAATGTTTTGTATTTGGATACAACTGGTGGCTTCAGGCCTGAGAGAATTCTTGAAATTCAAAAACAATCTGACTTCAAGTTTGATATTCTTGAAAAAATTACTGTATCTAGAATAACTAACACGTCAGAGCAAATAAAATCAATTAAAGCTATTCAAAAAAATGATTTTTCATTAATTGTCGTTGATAATGTAACTGATTTGTTTTCTTATGAATATAAAACAGATGAATCTATTCTTGAAAAAAATATCTTATTCGCACGATACATGCATGAATTATCTGATTTTGTAATAACAAATAGAATACATGTTGTTGTAAGTAATATGATTAGAAACATTGATGGAAAAGAAGTTGAAAATATGAAAAGTGCAATTGATCCTTTTACCCATATCAAGATACATCTTTTTAAAAATTTATCAAAATTTCATGGAGAAGCCTATTGGATTCTGAACAAAAAAAGCTTTTCGTACACAATTGATAAATTTGGCATCTCTAATTATACTGAAGATATTTAATGGTCAATCATCAAATTAAGTTATGGTGGAAATTTTTAATTCAATTCCAATTATCACTATTGTTTTGTTTGCGCTTGGGTTGCTAGGTGTATTTGTTTATGAAAGATCAAGATCCAATTCAACAAACAAATCCCAATCTTGAGTTACTGTTTGGAAAATTTGGTTTTTCAAAACTAACTAAAATTCAGAAAAAAGCTTCACCTATAATTTTACAAAAAAAAGATTGTCTTATTATTGCCCCTACGGGTTCAGGAAAAACAGAGTGTTCTGTAATTCCAATCTTTTCTCTTTTGAAAAATTCAAAAAAAACTGGAAAAATTAAGGCACTTTACATTACTCCTTTACGCGCATTGAATCGTGATGTATTTAGAAGAATTACAAAATATGCACATGAAAATGAATTATCGATTGAAATTAGGCATGGAGATAGTACACAAAAAGAAAGAAAGAAAATTTCAGAAAATCCCCCAGATATTCTAATCACAACACCTGAAACTCTTGTAATTCTTTTGACACAACAAAAAATACTTATTGCACTATCCGAATTAGAGTGGATTGTAATTGATGAAGTTCACGAATTACTATCTAGTGAACGAGGCTCTCAATTATCCTTAAGTATTGAAAGATTAGCATTTAACTCACAATACCCACTTACAAAAATAGGCTTATCTGCCACAGTTGGAAATTTCAAGGAAGCTGGAAAATTTGTTGTAGGTACAAAACGAAAATGTGAGATAATCCGAGATACATCATTGAGAAAATATGATGTAAAAATAAAATATGTTGATGGAACAGTTTCTGATGTCGCAGAAAAAATCGCCGAACATGTATTAAAATTAAAATTAAATTCTCCTGTTCTTTTATTTACTAATACTAGAGGAGAAGCTGAATTTCTGGCTTCGATCTTAAAAGAAAAATCTTCCTTACCAATTGAATTACATCATGGTTCTCTTTCCAAAGAGGTTAGAGAAGAAACTGAATTGACTCTACGTGAAGGAAAGCATGGTATTGTTGTATGTACATCTTCTCTTGAATTGGGATTGGATATTGGCTCGGTTGAATTAGTAATACATTATGGATCTCCAAGACAAGTATCAAAATTTATACAAAGAATTGGGAGAAGTAGGCATAATCATAATTCATCAGCACAAGGGTTGATTATAACAAATCATGCTGATGATGAATTTGAAGCAAGAGCCATACTTGACCGTATTCAAGAGGGTTCAATTGAAGAGCAAAAAATTCATGATGTATCTCTTGATGTTTTAGCCCATCATTTAGTTGGATTAGTAATGCAAATTGGGGAACTTTCAGTTCAACAGGCTTTTGATATACTAACAAAAGCATATCCATTTCGTAGTTTATCGATGGAAGATCTAATAGAAGTATTGGATTTACTTGATTCAAATTATCTGATATTTTTTGATCGAATAAAAATGACCTTTTGGAAGAAGAGCCGCTCATTCAAATATTACTTTGAAAATCTTTCTACAATTCCAGATATTCTTAAATTCAAAGTATTTGATAGTGTAGGAAAAAAAATCATTGGATCCTTGGATCAAAAATTTGTAGGTGATTTTGGTGACCCTGGAAATATTTTTGTACTAAAAGGCTCTCAATGGAGAATCCTTAATGTAGATGAAAAATTACTTACAGTAAATGTTGAATCCTTTCAAGATGGAAAAACCACTGTCCCGTATTGGGAAGGAGAAAGCATTCCAATTGATTATAAAACTTCAAAAAAAGTAGGATCTTTTCGTAGTAAAGTTAAAAATGGAACCCTCGTGTTAACAAATAAAACCATTGAAAAATTAATTTTTAATGAAATTCATAATGAAAACAATATTTTAATTGAATCAAATAGATCTACTGGTTCAATTGTAATTCATTCATGTCTTGGAACAAAAATTAATTCTACATTGTCAGTGTTACTCTCTTCTGTATTGTCCTCAATGTTAGGCTCAATAGTTGATTCACGTTCAGATGGTTATCGAATTGTTTTGTCGTCTAGATCACGCATTTCAGAAAAACTTTTCACTGAAGTTCTACAGGATAATTATGATTTATATTCAATTATCAGCGCGTCTTTATCTGGAACTCACAATGTTAATTGGAGGACTTGGTGTGTTGCAAAAAAATTTGGGGTAGTTGGGAGAGGAGCAATATATGAAAGAAAATCTGCCCGGTTTTTATATGAGCGATATTCTAAAACCCCACTTGTACGTGAAGCGCTTCGTGAATTATTTCACGATAAATATGATCTAAAAAATTGTGATATGATACTAAAAAAAATACGTGAAAATGAAATACATCTCAAATGGTTAGAAGTTGAACAATTCTCAAAATTAGCGGAACCAATTTTAGATCATACTACAAAATATTATTCATCTCCAGCACACCTTGACAAAGGAATCCTTGATTTAGTAAAAATTAGACTAGAAAAAACTAAACATCGTCTCATTTGCACTAGATGTGGAAAATGGGAGCGTGTGTTTCAAACATATGAAATTAAAAATAATCTAATGTGTCCCTATTGCAAAGCTCGACAAATAACTGCAACTTATTATTCGGATTATGATCTACCTAAGATAATTCAAAAAAAACACCAAGGAAAAAAATTATCATCTGATGAAAAACATAAATTTAATCGCGCCTGGAAAGTTTCTTCTTTAGTAGAAAATTTTGGAAAAACTGCTATTACTGTAATGTCTGGATATGGAGTTGGCGCTGATACCGCAGCAAGAATATTACGAAATATGGTTGATGAAGAACATCTGTTTAAGCAAATCTATGAGGCAGAAAGACAATATGTCGTAACCAGAGGCTTCTGGGATTCCTAATTTTTTTTCATGATCTTAGAAAATGCCGTTAGAAAAAGCTCTGTTCTGCCTTCAATTCCTGCCTTTGCATTGAGACCTGAAATCGAAACAATTTCTCCCAACTCACATTTGTCAATTAGTCTTGCTTGATTTCTCCAACCTTTTACCCAAATTTGTCCTGTATCATCTTCAACAAACATCTCAGAAAGTAAAATTGATTCTCCTGTTTTTGTCTGAACTTCACGTCTCTCGGGAATTTTTAATATTATTGCCTCTATGCAATAACTCCCATCAACTCTCACATCGTTAATCTTTGTTCTAATCTTAGATAATGATGGAATGGACTCATCATTATCTAATCTCCTTACAAAAGAATTTTCATCTAATGTAATTGAATTCCCATAAACTTTAGATGGCATACATTCTATTATGTCACCTTCTACACAAATACCAGTAGAATTTGAAAAATCGCTAATATTGTACAAATTTTTCTTGCTGTCTACTGCCAAAATCATATTTTTATCGTTCTCTGACGGTGATATTGAAAGTATTCGCACAATTATTGGTTCCACCTCTTTTCCACCTTCAATTTCAATAATTGTGGCATCATTTCCATGAATCTCTAATCCTTGGTTTCCTGATTTTACTCTAATGCCAAGTAATCTTATTTTGGCTGATCGTGAAATCATATTAGGTATTGATGTTTCATCTTTGCCCCAGAGAACTACTTTAATTCCATTCCCATCCTTTCCTTTTAGCCTCATTCTTAGTGCTTTTCCAGGTTGACCTCGAGAATTTGTAAATTCCATTCCGCTAATTACACCATCAAGCATTCCTGAGATTACAAGATCTTTTTGCCCTTCTTTTAATTCACTAATGTCTTTTGTAATTGTATCAATAGTTGGAATCTCACTTTTTGTATCCATAGTCTCAATATTTGATCCGGATCCAATATTGATTGTTGGAGAACCATCAAGATCTGATTTAACATAAGCTTTGATGATTTTAATCAAATCTCCAGGTTTCAGATTTTTAATTTCTGGTAGATTTGCTTTTTCATCCCATAATTTTACACTTGCAGTGGAATTTTCATCATAAACGGTCATTGTTCTAAGATAAAATGGTGATCCATCCTTTCTTGAAAATTGTTTTGCAGGTGAAAGATTCAAAACCCTTGTTTGCAGTGATACTTCTTTTGCTCCTGCATATAGATCTTTCAAACCCATCTCTACCTTAAGTGGTTCAGATAATACGATTCCATAATCAGATGCTATTAAAAACAACGCTCCTTGATCAGTTAGATACCCTGCACCTATTTTTTCTTTTTTTAGCTTTATTTGCTCTTCAATATCACTTTTAGTTAATTCAGGTTTCTGTTCAAGAAACTTAGCAATAAGATTTTCAAAATCAGGCAATTCATTTTTTGGTAATCTTATTCTATTAATAAAAATTTCATTAGTCTGTTAATTTCATCTTCTATAAAATGATCGCTTTCTAACACTCTCTCCTAACTCAGAATTTTT
Source organism: Candidatus Nitrosopumilus sp. (assembly GCA_020431995.1). Classification (GTDB taxonomy): domain Archaea; phylum Thermoproteota; class Nitrososphaeria; order Nitrososphaerales; family Nitrosopumilaceae; genus Nitrosopumilus. The sequence goes on along the minus strand of JAGQHE010000021.1, from coordinate 9,319 downwards.
AAATCAACACTTTTCTGAATTCATACGTATTCTATTTGAACCGATTCCAATTCTTTGAAAATTACCCTGCTTCATTAACTAGATTAATAGGCAGATCGCAATTTTATTATGTATTGTATTAATGTTGATCATCTGTCAAAATCTTATGGCTCCGTTCATGCCGTGGATGATCTTGTACTATCGGTAAAATCTGGTCAAGTCTTTGGATTTTTGGGACCTAATGGAGCTGGGAAATCCACTACGATAAAACTTCTTACTACGCTTATTCCACCTTCAAATGGTTCTCTTTCTATTCTTGGTATAGATGCTATGGCAAACCCCCTTCAAATTCGTCATAAAATAGGGGTTGTTTTACAACAACCAAGTTATGAGCCTACTCTCTCTGTTGAAAAATCTCTTGATAAGTATGGAATGATGTGGGATGTTCCAAAAACCGAACGTAAAAAAAGAATGGAACAGCTTTTACAAGATTTTGATCTAGTAGAAATTCGAAAAAAAAGAAATGAAGATCTTTCAATTGGCCAAAGAAGAAGAGTACAAGTTGCACGTGAATTTATGCATGATATGGAATTGTTGTTCTTAGATGAACCCACAGTTGGCCTAGATCCAAGTGCTAGAAGAAGATTGTTAGACTATTTGAAAGCTAAAGTAAAAACTGGACTAACTATTTTTTATACCACGCATATTTTAAGTGAAGCTGAATACCTCTGTGATCAAGTAGCTATTATTAACAAAGGAAAAATTATTACTGTTGATTCTCCTGACGCATTAAAAAATAGATTTGGAAACAAAAAAACCATAAAAATTCATTTATTAGAAAAACGATCAGATATTCCATCTCTTCTTACTGGAATCTTAGATTGCGAAATTAATTTTGAGAGTGGGACTAACATCGTAATTCATTCAGAGCAGTCAGAATTGACACTATTACAAATATTGAAAGTACTTAATAAAAACAACATTGAGATTGAAGATTTGTCTGCTATCCCAACAAGTCTTGAAGAAATATTTCTAAAAATGATGAACGAAAATGCATCCGATAATTAGACTAGTAAATAGAAATCTGACGATTTCTCTTAATCCAGGATTCTTGATTTGGCAAGTAATTTTTCCTCTAATCTATATTTTTGTTGCAGGATTTGCATATGCGCCACTAATCAATGAAATCTCATTTGGAGTAAAAGATCTTGGTTATCCTGCATTTCTAGCATCTGGTATGATTGGATTTAATGTTATGAACAGTACACTCGTTTCTGGTATCATTATCTGGAATGATAGAAAACATGGAATGTTTGAGCAAATAATGTCTGGACCTTTTACTCGCAGTCATTATATTCTTAGTAATATCTGTACCATAGGAATTGTTGGATTAGTTAGTGCAACTCTGATTGCTCTTGTCGGGTATCCGGTATTTTTTGAATCTGTAGAATTCACAATCATAATGATTCCAATAATTATTTTTGGCGCAATTACTGGTTCTGTATTGTTTGGTTCATTGGCCTCGATAATTTCCACCAGATTACGCTCAAGTGAGGGATTTAATGTAATTATTAATACTGTTTTTCTTTTCTTTGCTTTTGTTAGTACTGCATTTTACCCTGCAAATGGTGCTCCTGAACCCCTTCGTTCTGCATTTTATCTAAACCCACTTACTTATCTGGTAGATGTAATTAGAGCAGGAATTTTTGGTAATATTACTGACTTCATTATTTTTGAAATGTTAGTTCTTGTTGTGATTGCATCTATGTTATTTATAATTGCCTCTAAACTTCTTACAAAATTAGACTTCTAATCATTATGATTATTTTTAAATTTTTCATATAACTCATTAATTTTTTTAACAATATCTAAATTTTCATCTTCTATCAAGTTTAGATTTGGAATAACACAATGACCACCAATAATACCTGGATACATTTTTGGTCTATTGCCTAAATTCTCATGAATTTCATCTGCAAATTTCCACATTTCATCAAAATCTATTCCCTCTTTTTCACAAATCATTTTTGTAATCTGAGCATAATTAATTAACCATCCGTAATATGTTGTATCTACCAGTATTTTTGCAAGTTCTGCAGTTTTAGTTGTTGACATCCATTCTATTTTCTGAAATCTTTTCTCCAAATCTGCTTTTATTTTTGGTCCTATTTTTTTATCATCAGATGAAACAAATTTTGTGTATTTCTTAATATCCTCTAAAAATCTTCTATGAACCCCACGAACAGGTGAAAACAATATGGGAATTTTGGATTTTTCTTGGATTTTTTTTGTTGTTCCAGGTTTTACTGTAGAATGAATTAAAACTATTTTCAAACCTTGAATTTTATTAATCCAGTTTAATGTAACATGTATAAAATCTATTAATTCTCCTGGAATACAAACATGAAGATATTCTGGATTATGAATTGTGGAATTTTCCAAATAATTTTCGCATTTTGAATGATCAGAATCAATTCCTACGCAATCAAAGTTTCTTTCAACAAGTAAATTGAATAATGTCTTTCCAACTTCTCCCATTCCTAATATGATGTCCGTCATTGTTCCTAATCTTGGGAAAACAATCTGTGCTATATTCGTGTTACAATTAATTTTTATTTTTGTAAAGGTAGCCCGGCCCAGACTCGAACTGGGGTCAAAGGCTTCAAAGGCCTCTATGCTTGACCGCTACACTACCGGGCTGCTAAATCGAGCACTTTTATTCCCTTAATGAACTTTTTAGTCCACTTAGAATTAAACTAAAATTATTCTTCTATGATTTTGATTAATTTCTGTATGGGGTCTTCCATTTTTCCTACAATTCTTTTTGCCCTCTTTTGATTTGAATTCTTTTTTGATTGAATTTTTTTCTTAATATAATTAGAAATTCTATTTGGATTTGTTTCCCGTTTTATCAAATATTTCTTTACAAGAAAATCTTCAACTATGTTAGGAACCGCATTATATGATATAGTTGGAATACCCATTAAAGCAGACTCGGCTGTCATCGTTCCACCAGATCCAATAAAAATATCAGTGCTATTTAACAAATGCTTTCCATCATATGACATTTTAACAATTTTAGCTTTTCCTCCAATCACTTTTTGGAGGTTTTGAATTTGTTTTGTATATCTTCCTAGAATAACGATATTCTGATCACTGTAATCTTTCACAATTTTCTTAATGATCGGAACGATTTTACTAGATTTTGATGTATATGATGCCTCTTCTTCTTCTACTCTGATCAAAATATTTTTTTGCCTATTACTGTTAAATGGCAATGTTGCTTTTTGGTTGACCTTTCTTTTCATGGTAACAGATGCATCAATTGCTTTATATGAAATAATATTCTTCTTATCCATTCCATATCTGGAAAATTCATCTTTAGGAATTATGTCTGGAATCAACAATTTCTGAATCAATGGCAATGTTAATCTCATTACCGCACTAGCGTGTGGTGAATCACAAAATGCAATATGCTTTATACCTAATCCAAAAGAAATTCTAGCTGCTTCAGGTGAACAAAAACTAATTGTTATGTCTGGTGAGAATGCTCTTATTATTTTTGAAAGTTTCTTCATTCTGTCTATGCTGGCTTCGAGTTTTGTTTTTTTGTCACCTCCTCCATGTTTTCCAACAAAAATAAGGTGGAAATTCCGTATTTTTGCTAATTTTGAAACTTCTTCATATTCTCTTGAAGTACATAAAAGATCATGTTTTCCTCCTAATCTTGCAATTATTGGTTCAGAAAATAATAATTGCTTTGGTGTAAGAATATCAATCCATATTTTCAAGTATTTTTCATAAATGTAGTTAGTTCAATAAGTTTTTCTTAGTCTATAACTGGATCCTAGATAATGCGAGGAGTAAAAGTTGTCGTTTATGGTCTTAGTACCGAGGGGTATGCTATTGCATCCCAAATGGCGATTAAAGGTGCAGATGTTTACATAATAGATGAATCAACTCCATCCGCAATTTCAATAAAAGCGGAAATTGCAAAAACATATCCTAATGTTTCATCTCTCAAAGAGGATGAACCTCTATTATCTATGGAACCAATCGATGTGGCAATTTCTAAAGCACAATACCTTTTCTTTACCCCAAGAATTAGAAAAACAGGGCAAGATATTAAAACTGAAATTCACTCTAAATTTAAGGATGCAGTAACACCATTAAAGAAAAACAGCTCAGTTGTTTTCACCCTTTCAACAGGCTTTGGGGGTAACAATGAAAATATTTCACTATTAGAACATGTTACAGGTCTTGAAGCTGGAAAACAAATTTCTTATTATTACTATCCGTTGGAGGATCTTAATGAACAACCAAAGATTATTGGCACATTTAATGGAAAAGAAGATCCTGTATTGTCTGAGTTACTTACTGTTGGAAAAAAAGAGAAAAAATTTGTTACGATTTCATCATCGGAATATCTTCATGCAATTAACGTATTATCTAGATTTTCAAGACTATGTAGTGTTTTAGAGGTTTGCAAATACGCTCAAGATGAAATAACAAAAAATGATTTTGCCTTAGACGATTTCCAAGAAATCTATCTTGATAATATGATTAGCGGTCTCTTTGATCTAAAATCTTTAGGCTCATCATTTGAAGGAACCAATAGCCTAATGTATCTAATTAATGGAAGTGTAAAAGGAATTGATGGATACATTAAACGATTAATTGATAAAATTCGTATGACATTGAAGAAAAATGATCTAAAAGCAAGCAGAACAAAAATTGCGTTATCCTGGAGTCTTGATCAACATGCAATGCGTGGAGATAAAATCGAAATGCTCCAAAATTTGACATCTAGATTACGCGATTATATAGGTGATGTTGAAGCATATGAAGATCCAAACTTTGATCTATTTCATAGTGACAAAACTACGATTATTGTTACGTGTTCAAAGTCTGATTTTAATAATATTGAAAAAACTAAACAAGATTCTGATCTAATAATTGTAAAAGCTAATCCATTATGTGAAACAATTCAATAATAGTATAAATTAGCTAAACTGACACTCTGATTGGATTGTCAAAAGAAACTAATTCTGATGAAATTCAAGATAATATGATGTCAGAAACAAATTTCTTATCTGAAGAACACAGTGATTCAGAATTAGGTGCTGAAGAATTACTGAAGTTATTGGATTTAGAAAAACAAAAATCATCTGACTATGAAGAAAAATTAAAACATGCACTTGCAGATTTTCAAAATCTTAATAGAAAGACACAATCTGATATACAAAATGGTGTTAATACAAAAATTAATGAATTCATTTTAGATTTCTTAAAAATTTATGATGATTTTGTAAGAGCTAAAGAAGTTCTCTCCGAAAGCAAAATCAGTTCAGACGGTTTGAATTCAATTCTTAAAAATATGGACTCGTTGCTAAAAAAATATAATGTAATTCCAATTAATGCGTTAGGAGAGATCTTTAATCCAAATTTTCATGAAGCCATATCGATAATCACAGATCCTGATCTAGATGATAATACAATTACAAAAGAGATCAGGAAAGGATATATTTCTCATGAGAGAGTTATAAGACCTACGTTAGTAGAAATTTCAAAAAAAGGATGATAAAATGGCTAAAATTATTGGAATCGACCTAGGAACAAGCAACTCTGCGGCTGCAGTTGTGATGGGTGGAAAACCGACCATTATCCCGGCAGCTGAAGGGGCTACTGTAGGAGGAAAAGCATTTCCGTCAGTTGTAGCATTTACCAAAGATGGTGAACTTTTAGTTGGTGAACCAGCACGAAGGCAATCTGTAACAAACCCTGATAGAACTATAGTTGCTGCAAAAAGAAAAATGGGTTCTGATTATACTTTTAAAATTTTAGATAAGGAATACAAACCTCAACAAATCTCATCATTTATTCTTCAAAAAATCAAAAAAGATGCGGAAGCATTTATCGGCGAGCCTGTAGAGAAAGCAGTCATTACTGTTCCTGCATATTTTGATGATAATCAACGTCAAGCAACTAAAGACGCTGGGACGATTGCTGGACTTGATGTCGTTCGAATTATCAATGAACCAACGGCTGCATCTTTGGCATTTGGTCTAGACAAAATTAAAGAAGACATGAAAATTCTTGTNNTTTGATTTTGGTGGAGGAACATTAGATGTCACCATAATGGAAATGGGCGGAGGTGTCTTTGAAGTTCTTAGTACATCTGGTGATACTCAGTTAGGCGGTACAGACATGGACAAAGTTCTAATTGATTACGTTGTAGACGAATTCAAGAAAAAAGAAGGTATTGATTTAACTAAAGATTCAACTGCAATGACTAGAATTAGAGAAGCTTCTGAAAAGGCTAAGATTGAACTGTCGACTGTCATGGAAACTGATATTAATTTACCTTTCATTGCACATGATCCATCTTCGGGTGCCAAAAATCTTGAATTAAGAATTACTAGATCTAAATTAGATGATTTGATAAGACCAATTGTTGAGCGCTGTAAACCTTCTATACTAAAAGCATTGGAAGATGCAAAATTAACCAATTCAGATATCAAAAAAATAGTTATGGTTGGCGGACCAACAAGAATTCCGTTAGTAAGAAAATTTGTTAGTGAAGTTATTGGCCAGGCAACTGAATCGGGAGTAGACCCTATGGAAGCAGTGGCAATGGGTGCTGCAATACAGGCAGGAATCATTGCAGGAGATGTAAGTAGTGATATCGTTCTACTTGATGTTACCCCCCTGACATTGGGGATTGAAACATTAGGCGGTGTAAGGGAACCATTAATTGAAAGAAACACAACAATACCGACTTCTAAGAGTAAAGTTTTCACAACCGCAGCTGATAATCAAACAGCAGTGACCATTCACATTGTTCAAGGCGAACGACCAATGGCCATTGACAACGTATCGTTAGGAAGCTTCAATCTGACAGATTTACCACCTGCACCACGAGGGATTCCACAAATTGAAGTAAAATTTGATATTGATGCAAACGGAATTATCAATGTTACTGCCAAAGATCTTGGAACCCAAAAAGAAGCAAAAATCACAATTGAATCTTCATCAAAATTATCTAAAGAAGAAATTGAAAAATTAAAAGAAGATGCAGAAAAATTCTCTGATGAAGACAAAAAGAAGAAAGAAAAAATTGAACTAAGAAATGAGGCTGAAAGCTATATTTACACAACAGAAAAATTAGTTAATCATGATCTCAAAGATAAAATTTCTCAAGAACAGGGAATCAAAATTACCGATGCTGTTAAAGAAGTAAAAGAAGTTCTTGACAAAGAACCATCTGAATTAAAGCCTAAACTTGAAGCATTACAAACTATGGTCAGTGAAGTTACTACAGAACTTTACAAAAATGCTTCATCCCCACCTAATACTGAAGGACAACAAGGTGGTGCCGAAGGACAAGGACAAACAAATGAATCATCATCTACTGATGAAACAAAAACTAGCTAGTTTTTCAGATTCAATCATTTATACAGTAATTATGTTAAAGGAATGATTCATGGCGGCAAAACGTGATTATTATGAAGTTTTGGGAGTCTCTAAATCGTCTTCAATTGATGAAATTAAACAACAATATCGGAAATTAGCATTAAAATTTCATCCTGACCGTAACAAGTCTCCTGATGCTGGAGAACATTTCAAAGAAATTTCTGAAGCATATGCGGTTCTTTCTGATCCTCAAAAAAGACAAATCTATGATCAACATGGTCATGCTGGTGTAGGTGACAGATTTACAAGTGATGATATTTTTCAAGGAGCGCAAGGGACTGGATTTGATTCTATTTTTGAATCCATCTTCGGTCGTGGAGGTGGATTCAGTTTTAATCGACAGCGTGGTTCTGATATTCTATATGAGACTTCAGTGACCTTAGAAGATGTTCTCCATGGGAAAAAAATAGAGATTGATCTACAAAAACAGATTCAATGTGATATCTGTAGTGGATCTGGTTGTAAACCTGGCACTAATAAGAAAACATGTTCTACGTGTAATGGTCAAGGACAGGTAAGGCAAAGCCGTAATATGGGATTCGCATCTTTTGTTACATCTGCACCATGTCATACTTGTAGAGGTCAAGGATTTAGCATTGAAACACCGTGTAACGAATGCAAAGGGCAAGGAAGGAAAAAAGGTACCAAAAAAGTCTCATTTGAAATTCCACCTGGGATTGATTCAGGCGATTATACTGTCTCTGGAGAAGGAAATGAGATTCCTGATGGTTCTAACGGTGATCTAATCGTTAGAATTAGGGTTCAACCTCATTCCAAATTCAAGAGAGATGGAAAAGATATTTTTTACGATCAGAACGTTTCAATGGTTGACGCGGCATTAGGTTGTGATGTCACTGTTCCCACATTGGAGGGGACAGAAAAAATCAAAATTGATTCTGGGAGTCAGCCAAATACTATAATAAAACTCAAGGGAAAAGGAGTACCGCATATCAATTATAGAGGTAGAGGGGATGAATATGTCAGAATCGTGGTAAATATTCCTAAAAAACTCAATAAACATCAAAAAAACCTTCTAGATGAGTTTAAAAAAATCAGCGATAATTGATAAAAAATGAAAATTGCATTAGACGTTGATGGTGTACTTGCAGATGTCATTAAATCTTGGCTTAGTTATAGTAATACAATTAGACCAAAAATCTCTAAACATGAGATAACTGATTGGGAATTTTGGAAAAAATTCCAAATAAATCGCTTTGATTTTTATGAAGAGTTAAGTTCCTGTTGGAAAAATTGGTATTCAATACCTCCCACTGAAGAAAATTTGTCAACTGTCACAAAAAATCTTTCAAATCTTGGTCAGGTGGATATAGTTACCGCACGAGAAAAATCTACTGATTCATTCGTAAAAAATTGGCTAGCTCATCATAACATATCATATGATAATTATGTTTCTGTAGTTGATGGTCCTATGAAAGCTAATTTGGACTATGATATATTCATTGATGATTCTCCTCTCAATGCAACAAAATTTCTAAATCATAACAAAACAGTAATTTTATACTCGCAACCTTGGAATGAACACATGTATGATGATAGAATTCATAGAATTACAAATCTTTCAGAAGTAGAAGATAAAATACACTGATTAATTTTTTACAAATTTTCTAATACTTATCTGATGCCCCTTTTTGATATGAGTAGAATGTGTTGTATTTAATAATTCGTTAATTTTTTCATCATTGTAGAATTTAATGTTGTAACGCCCTACAACTTTTTTACAACTTTTACAATACACTTCTTTAAATTCCATTTCCTTGATTTATTCGATGTGATTATTTGAGTATAATAAAGAAACTTATTCTGGATTTTTAAAATTAAAGATGCGGGAGTCGCCCAGCCTGGTCAA
>JAGQHE010000106.1 GCA_020431995.1 Candidatus Nitrosopumilus sp. | reverse complement strand
GTATGGAAGGATACAGAAAAGCAACTGGGGAGCTCTTGCTATTTACAGATGCAGATACAAAACATTCTAAGAACACAGTATCATTGGCAGTGGCACACTTAATTTCATTTAATTTGGATGCGCTATCTGCAATTCCAAAAATGTCAACGTTTGATTTTTGGACAAAAGTGTCACTTCCTATGATATCCACGTTTTTACATACTAGGTTTTCAGCGCTAAATGTAAACAACCCTTCAAAAAAAACAGCTTATTTCTTCGGGAGTTTTTTCATCATGAAAAAAAAGGCATATGACAAGATAGGAATGCATGAAGTAGTAAAACACGAAATTATTGAAGACGGTGCGCTTGGTAAAAAGGCAAAGGATCTCGGATACAAGATAAAGATAGTCAGAGGAGAGCACCTAATTGACGCAGTTTGGGCGCGAGATAGGATTACGCTATGGAATGCATTAAAAAGACTGATGATTCCACTGTATCTTCAAAGTGGAAAAATTGCAATAGGAAGCTTCTTTGCCACGTTATTTTTATTGTTTGTCCCTTTTCCAATATTTGCTACTTCGGTATTTTTACCTGCAGAAACAATATCAGCAAAAACGCTTTGTGTCGCATCTGCTTTTGCGTCATTTTTAATTTATGTAGCTGCAATTATCGAAACCAAGTTTTTGCTAGAGTTGAGATTAATTTATGCATTATTTGCCCCATTAGGTGGCTTGGTGGTGGTTTTGGGATTTTTGAGCGGGCTACTTCAGGCAAAAAAATCATCATCAGTTTCATGGAGAGGAAGAAAGTATTCAATGAAAGATCATACTCAAAGTTCAATCAGCATATAGCAAGCCTTTTAGATAGAAAACAAGAAATTAAGAATTTGTGGATAAGTCAGGAATATTTGTAGGTGGGTTCATGGGGGCTGCAATAGTAGCAGTCATTGTTGTGGCATTGTTTATTTCACCACCGACATCACTAAAACCAGGCATCATAACTGGTAATGAGAACACGCCTAGTGCATTAGCAGAAACTTCACCAATTTACTCTAATCAGTCATTAGTAGAAATTTTTGAGAAGTCGGAATCAGGGGTAGTAAGAGTCAACGTGCAACGAAACGATACAGGTGGAGGAACAGGAGGTGTAGGTTCAGGTTTTGTGTTCGACAAGAAAGGACATGTCATAACAAATGCACATGTTGTTAAAAATGCAGCAAAAGTAGTAGTTACTTTCCTTGATGGCAGATCATATAATGCAGAGATCGTCGGGATTGATGAATATACAGACATTGCAGTAATCAAAGTGAACGCAGATTTGAGCCTCTTGCACCCACTCTCTCTGGGAGATTCGTCAAATCTCAGAGTTGGAGAGCAGATAGCTGCAATTGGAAATCCATTTGGGCTATCAGGCTCTATGACTTCTGGGATTGTAAGTCAGCTTGGAAGACTGCTCCCTTCAGGTTCAGGATACTCAATTCCCGATGTAATACAAACGGATGCAGCTATTAATCCAGGCAATTCAGGCGGGCCGTTACTGAACATGCGAGGAGAGATTGTAGGAATAAACACTGCAATTCAGTCAACTACTGGTGAATTTACAGGAGTAGGATTTTCAGTGCCGTCACAAACAATTGCTAAAATTGTTCCAACGTTAATAGAAAAGGGAGAGTACAAACACCCATGGATCGGAATTGCCGGAAGAGACATTGATCCGGATTTAGCAAAAGTATTGAACCTTAAAGATGCCAAAGGATTTTTAGTCGTGACTGTGGTAGACGATAGTCCAGCTGCTAAAGCAGGTTTGATCGGATCTGACAAAACTATCGAGGTGGAAGGGGCAAAATACCCAATGGGAGGAGACATCATTTTATCTGTTGACAAAATAGAAGTAAGAAAAATAGACGACATATTGATTCACCTACAAAGATCAAAGTCAGTAGGAGATGAAATGGTTTTAGAAATACTCAGAGACAGCCGAACAACAAATATCACAATAGTACTTCAAGAGAGACCAGACGGCAATTAAAACAAAACAAGCATAAATACCACTTCACAAGAGTCTTTTCTGTTGAATGATCTTGTCTTAGACTCGGAGATATTAAGCCATATTTTAGACAATAAAGAGATATCACGACAAGACGCCATCGAAATTTATAAAAAATCCATAGATAATCCTAGGGAACTTTTTTTTACTGCACAAAAACTGAGAGGGCGATTCAAGAAAAATTCAGTCACATTTTCCAAAAAAGCATTTTTTAACATAGTTAATCTCTGTAAGGATACTTGTTCATATTGCACATACAAGTCAGAGCCAGGAGAGCAAAAACTTTCTCTAATGTCAAAACAACAAGTTTCAGAACTACTACAACTTGCAAAAAAGTACAGGTGTACTGAAGCACTTTTTGTTACTGGTGAACAACCAGAACAGCGATACCAAGAAGCAAGAGAGTGGCTAAAGAAAAACGGGTTCAAATCGACTGCAGAGTATCTCATTCATGCATCAGAATTAGCACTTGAATCAGGATTGTTTCCACATACCAATGCTGGAAATTTGAGTTTTGAGGAGATGAAGGAGTTAAAGAAAACAAATGTGTCGATGGGATTGATGCTTGAAAATGTCAGTGAGCGTCTAACGCAGAGAGGAATGCCACATTATTTGGCAGCAAGCAAAAGGCCAAAAGCAAGATTAGAAGTGCTGGAGAATTCAGGAAGGCTAAGGATACCCATGACTACAGGGATACTGGTTGGAATAGGAGAAACAATGTATGAAATTATAGATTCCATATTTGCAATAAAACAATTACATCAGAAATATGGAAACATCCAAGAAATCATTTTACAGAATTTCCAACCTAAAGAAGACACATTAATGAAAAATGAGCCATCCGCAGATGAAAAATACTTCAAAACGGTGGTCGCATTAACAAGAATAATCATGCCAGATATGAACATACAGATCCCACCAAACTTATCTCCAAAATCATATCAGAGTTTCCTGTCAGTCGGAATTAATGATTGGGGAGGAATTTCTCCACTGACGCCAGATTTTGTCAATCCTGAATTTTCATGGCCAAAAATTAACGATGTTGATAAGAACTCTAAAGAAGCAGGGTTTGAATTAAAATGTAGGTTCCCAGCTTATCCTGAGTTTTTTTCATTTATTAGCAAAGAGTTAAGAGACAAGATGACAGCAATTGAAAATGACGAGGGGCTAGTAAAAGAGGAATATTGGAAATGACAAATAACATAGAAGTGCTTTTTAAAAATGCAGATCCAAAAGTGTCTGAAATTTTAGACAAGGCATTGTCAGAAAAAGAGATATCAGCAGAAGAGGGACTAGTACTATACAAAACTGCCGGAGTAGACTTTCATTTAGTAGGAATGGTTGCAGACGAATTAAGAAAGAGGAGAGTGGGAGACATTGTCTCATACGTGGTGAATAGAAATGTCAATTTTACAAACGTCTGCATAAAACAATGCGGGTTCTGTGCGTTTAGCAGAGACTTCAGGGAAGAGGAAGGATATTTTCTGCCAACGGAGGAGATTGTAAGAAGAGCAAAAGAAGCATACCATCTAGGTGCAACCGAAGTATGCATTCAGGCAGGGTTACCTCCGGATATGGATGGTGGGTTATATGAGAAGATTTGCAGAGAGATTAAAAAAGAGATACCAGATATTCATATTCATGGATTCTCTCCAGAGGAGATCCTATATGGAGCGTCAAGATCAAAGGTACCAATAGAAGAATTTCTCAAAAGAATGAAAGATGCAGGAGTAGACACACTTCCAGGCACTTCAGCAGAAATTCTTGATCAAAAATTGAGAGACAAGATTTCTCCAGGAAGGATCAGCGTCAAAGATTGGGAGAGGGTCATCAAGAGCGCGCACAAAATCGGAATCAACACCACATCAACTATGATGTTTGGGCACGTGGAAACATTAGAGGACAGGGTAAAGCACATTATAAAATTGAGAGAGATCCAAAAAGAAACAGGCGGATTTACAGAATTTGTTCCTCTAAATTTCATTCATACAGAAGCACCTATGTACAAACACCAAATACATGATGGGATCAGACAAGGTGGTAGCGGTAATGATGTATTACTCACACATGCGATTGCAAGAATTATGCTAAATAATTACATCAACAATATTCAAATGTCATGGGTAAAAGAGGGTCAAAAGATGTCTCAGCTGTTACTCATGTGGGGCGCAAACGATTTTGGAGGCACGCTAATCAATGAAAGCATTTCAACATCAGCAGGATCAGAGCACGGGCAGTTGTTAAGACCAAAAGAGATCAAGAGGATGATAAGAGAAGTTGGCAGAATACCAGCCGAGAGAAATACGCATTATAAAATTCTAAAAAAATTTGATGACAGAAATGTAAATGATGAGGAATTAGACAAAGCTAAAAACACACAGTTTGGTTCATATGCAGAACTAATTAAAATTGAGAAATTCAAATATAAAAATCCAAGGAGCGAGTAATTGCCTGCCTTAGAAAAGGCATTAAAATATTCACAAAAAATAGAAATAGATGAATGTGAAATTACAAGTGTCAAGAAAAAGATCATCACAGCAAGAATTACAGATTCAGAGATTGTCGAAATCAAAGAGAATTTTGGAAGAGATTTTGGAATCAGATTAATTCAGGATGGGAAAATTGCGGCAGTTCAGACCACGAATGAGAAAGGGATAACGAAATCAATAGATGAAGGATTAAAATCATTGGCAGATCTTAAATCCAGAGAATTTTGGAAAGGGTTACCATATGAATCTCATTATAGAACGCTCAAAGGCACATTTGATAAAGAACTAGAGCAAATATCAGGCTCAGAAGTGATCGATGTTGCACAGAGCATGATAAACTCATCCAGTTACAACAAGGTAGATACGATTACGGGATCACTCAACATTGTATCAGAAGACTTTGAATTAAGAAATTCAAATGGATTGTATTGTAAGGAAAAGGCAACATACATTTCAGGAATTATAAATGCTGAATCAGAACACGGGAAAATACCAGTATCAGGAATTGGACATGGTTGTGGAAGAACGCTTGCAAACTTTGATGCAGAACAAATTGGCGAGGATGCAAAAATTATGTGCATAGAGTCAATAAATCCACAAAAAATCGATTCTGGAACATACTCAGTAATTTTTGAACCATACTCTGTTGGGGAATTACTTGCATTTGTGGTAGCGCCAAATTTTAATTTAAAGACATTTTCAGAAAAAAAGAGTTGTTTTTCAAGGGGTTTTGAGGAAGAGATCGCAGTTAAAGAATTCACCATGATGGATGATCCACATGCACCAGAAGGAATCGGAACTAAATCAATAGATGATGAAGGTGTGGAAACTGGAAAAACCAATTTCGTGGAGAACGGAATTTTCAAAAATACATTTTCAAATCTTTTTGACAGCTATAAAGAAGGAAGTAAATCCACAGGGAACGGGCTACGGATCGGATCACCATTGGGAAGGAATTCAGAACCAATACCAATTTCAGCCCCACATAATCTCAAGATTGGTTCTGGAAATAGTTCACAAGAAGAGATGGTAAAAAACACAAGGCATGGTCTGCTAGTAGGAAGACTGTGGTACACGTATGCAATTAATCCAATCAGAGGAGATTTTTCATGTACAGCCAGAAGCGGAATTAGAATTATTGAGGACGGTGAGATTAAGGGACCTTGTAAATCTGTCAGAATAATTCACAATCTCCCAATAATGTTAAAAAATATTTCAGAAATTGGAAGCGAATCACGAAATGTAATTCAATGGGCATCACTTCCATCAATAGCACCATCAATCAGAGTAGAAGGCATATCAGTAGACAGCATTTAGTGCCAAAATAAGGTTCACTTGAAAAAAGTAACAATCAAATATACAAAATAGCCAGCAGTCAAGCAAATACCAAGAGACCTATTAATGAACCTAGTTTTTAATGCAATTAGCAGAGATGCGCTAAAAATTATCATGACAGCATAATCAACATATGCGTCAGATGAGACCATCACACCGCCAAGCGTAGCGCCTACACCCATAATCATCAAGATGTTATAGATATTACTTCCAAGGATATTTCCAACACCAATATCAGTATGACCTTTTTTTATTGCAATTATAGAGGTCAATAATTCGGGCAACGAAGTTCCAATCGCAATCACAGTCAGACCTATAATCTTTTCAGATAGTCCAAATTCTTTTGCCAAAACCACAGCATTGTCAACCGTCAATATAGCACCAACATACAAAAGAACAATACCAAGTCCGATAAATCCCATAGATTTCAAATGAATACTGTTTTTTTCTAGAACAATTTCGTCAAGATTTTGTTCTCTTTGTTTTTTTACATCTTTGTAAGTATAGAATGCAAATACACCCAAAGCACCAAGTAACAAGATTCCATCATATTGGGAAATCTCACCATCGATTGAGATCAACACAAGCAGAAAGGAAGCAGCCAGCATGATTGGGATGTCATTTTTTAACGAGGATTTGCTTACTGCAAGAGGAACAAGGATTGCGGCTAGACCCATAACCATGCCAATATTTGCAATGTTGCTTCCAACGATATTTCCCAAAATAATTGCACTGTGCTCTCCAGATGCTGCAATACTTGATGCAAGCTCTGGTGTGGAAGTACCATATGCCACGATAGTCATTCCAATTACAAGATTGTTTATGCGAAATTTCTTTGCAATAGTCACACCCCCACTAACAAGCCAGTTTCCGCCAAAACACAGCATTGCAATTCCAACTGTTGTCAAAACTGCACTCAGAATAATTTCCACAAGGAGATCCTAATCAATGGTAGTTTAAATGAAATGATGTCACATTATTTTATAGATCTAACAATCATAGCCAATATAAAAACCAGTTTAGGCGCAATTTATGACAGATTTTGGCAAGATGCGGAATTACTTTGTATCTTTTTGAGTATTGATTAGAGAGTGGGTGTAATCGATTATTTTCAAATAGTCAGCTC
>JAGQHE010000105.1 GCA_020431995.1 Candidatus Nitrosopumilus sp. | reverse complement strand
CATCTCGAATCTCTTTTTCAGTAGAACCTTCCACTATACCTAAAATATCATAATTGTTTTCTACCATCACTTACACCAAAGTTATTTTTCATATATCCTATACTTGTAGATCATTATACTAATAGAATGTCAAGGATTTAAAAAAGGTACAAAGACAAGTTCTGCTTATTTTACAACCAATACCGGAATCTTTGTTTTGTGCATAACATAGTTTGATGTGCTTCCAAGAAACGTCTCTTTGGCTCCACCCACTCCTCTAGCACCTATAACGATCATGTCAAACTTTCCTTGTTGCGCAAATTTAACAATTTCAGAGCCAGTATGACCGCCTCCAGTTTTGTATTTAAAAAGGGCACCAGCTTTTTGAGATTTATTCATTGCAGGGCCAATAGCTTTGACGGCCTTTTTCTGTGCATCATCTTTCATTTTCTGCGTATATTTTATTCCTGCAGTTAGAGGTAAGTGAAACACGTAAAAACCTGTGATTTCAGCACCGCTGCCTTTTGCAATTTCAATTGCTCTATCTAATCCTCTGATCGAATTTGGAGAGCCGTCAAGAGGTACTAGAATTTTATTAAACTTTGCCATACAAAAATTTCATAGTGTTCTAATATAAAATGGATCATTAATTTTCAAGACTGAAGTTATAAAATATAGTCAGAATTGAAAATTATATCTTCTCTTTTTATACGAAACATCTTGAAAAAAAGAATGTCAGTTATTGATTTTTCAAATAAGCCCATTTCAATTCTAAAAAGCTCATCAATTTCAGATGCCATTAGAATGTTATTGAATACAAAAGTTAGCAGATTAGTTGTTGCAGACAATGGGAAACATGTTGGGGTAATTACTGAGAAAGATATTGGTTTATTTTTATTTTCTGAAACCTCAATTCAAGGACTAGAAGATATACCAATTACGAAAATTATGAAGCCAATTAAATTTGTAGATAAAAGAATTACCCCTAAAGAATCTGCAGAAATTATGATTAAAAATGGTATCAGTTCGTTAGCTATTGGAGAAAATGAAGAAGTTAAAGGAATTTTTACAAAAAGTGATCTTACCAGATTTGTATCTGAAAACTTTTCAGGTAAAAAGAAAGTAGTGGATTTTATGACTCATGATTATGAGTTCACTCATACTGCTGCTCCTTTGTATAAAGTTGTAAGAAAGATGTTAGAAAAGAAAATATCAAGAATTATTGTAAAAAACCAAAACGAAGAAGCGGTAGGGATAATATCGTTTAGAGACTTATTTAGAATTTCAATCGAACTTGGAAGTGAAGAAGACTCTTCTGAATTTAATATTACAGATAATATAAGACATGGGTTTCTTTCAAAAGAAGGGTTCGGAAATATTTCATTAGCAAGAGACATAATGACTAAAGGGCTAATCACTGTAAAATTTAATGAGGATTTAGCCGATGCATGTAGAATCCTTTTGGAAAATAATGTTAGCGGTCTGGTTGTACTTGATGGCAATAATGGCATTTCAGGTATTTTTAGTAAAACTGATGTAGCTAAAGCCATAATTTCAGTATGAAATGGCATTTTGATGATTTTATTTATGGCTCAATAGATGGGGCAGTAACAACTTTTGCAATAGTTGCAGGAGTAGTTGGAGCATCACTACCTATGGGAATTGTCCTAATTCTAGGATTTGCAAATTTATTTGCAGATGGGTTTTCAATGGCTGATGCAAATTATCAAGCATCAAAAGCTCGAAATGAATTTGTTCAAATGAAAAGAAGGCAAGAAGAATGGGAGATTGATAATTTAGCAGAACAAGAAAGAAATGAGATTAGAGAGATTTACAGAGAAAAAGGATTCAAAGATGAATTACTTAACGATGTTGTACGAATCATCACATCTAGAAAGAAGGTTTGGGTAGATACTATGATGAAAGAGGAACTTGGGCTAATTGAAGATGAAAAGAATCCAATGGATAGTGCTGTGAGTACTTTTATTGGCTTTAACATAATTGGGTTAATTCCATTAATACCATTCATGATTTTTATGATAATTAGAATCGATCAAAACTCAGAATATTTCGCTTATTCTACAATTGCTGTTTTTGTTGCATTTTTTCTAGTAGGGATGATCAAAGGTAAAATGGTTAAAAAATCAATGATGCGTTCAGGAGTCATCACGTTAATCATTGGTGGTATTGCGGCAATTGTTGCATATTTGGTAGGATACGGATTAAATTTCCTAGTTTCTTAGGAGTGGCAATAAATGGCTGAATTAAAGCGTCACATGGGACTTTTCCAACTTACAATGTATGGTGTCGGGTTGATTCTTGGTGCAGGAATTTATGTGTTAATAGGTGAAGCTGTAGGATTTGCTGGAGATTCAGTCTGGATTGCATTTGTTTTAGGATCAATTGTTGCGTTATTTGCAGGATTTAGTTATGCAGAATTATCATCAATATTTCCAAAAGCTGGTGCAGAGTACGTATTCATTAAAAATGCATTCAGGAATAATTTTTTTGCATTTTTGATAGGATGGTTAACATCAATCACATCCATTATTACTGCCGCAACGGTATCGTTAGGATTTGGTGGATATTTTGCCGAATTTGTAGATGTTCCAATAATTATTTCTGCTATTGGCTTGTTAGTTGTTCTTTCCATAGTCAATTTTATAGGAATAAGAGAATCTGCTTGGACAAATACTATTTTTACATTGATTGAATCTGCTGGATTAATACTAATTATTGTAATTGGTTTTACAGTTAGTAATCCAGAGCCGATAAATTATCTCGAAAGTCCCTCTGGTTTTAGTGGGATTGTTATTGCATTTGTGTTGATATTTTTTGCGTTTATTGGGTTTGAAGATATGGCAAACATAGCTGAGGAGGTAAAAAAGCCAAAAAAAACAATTCCAAGAGCAATAATTTTGTCTGTTTTGATATCCGGAATAATATACATTCTAGTTTCCTTGGCAGTAGTTCGTGTAGTAAATTGGGAAGAGATTGCCATTTCAGCAGCGCCAATGGCATTAGTAGCAGAAAAAGGTTTAGGGTCAGAAGCCCACATCTTACTTTCATCTATTGCTCTTTTTGCCATAACCAATACTGTTTTGATCACACTTGTTGCAGGATCTAGGATGTTTTATGGAATGGCGAAAGAGCGAGTTTATCCTCAAATTCTTGAGAAAATCCATTTGAAAACAAAAACACCTTGGGTTGCGGTTCTTGTAATTCTAATTGCTTCAGTAGCATTTTCATTAATTGGGGATATTGTAATTGTTGCAAACATTGCAGTTTTTGCGATTGTGATAACTTTTGCAGCAATAAATCTAGCTGTAATTATTTTACGCTATACAGAACCCGATATTGAACGTAAATTTAGAGTTCCAATAAACATCGGTAAATTTCCCATACTGCCATTATTTGGAGTAGGAATGTCAGTCTATATGGGATTTCAGTTTGAAATTGAGATCATAGTTGCAGGAGTTTCAATAATAGGAATAGGTGGAATATTTTTCATGATTTTTAAAAATAAAAAGATTGATGGCGATCTTAAACAATAAATTTGGAATGACAAAAATTGTATTTGTTTTTTATTTCCTGTTATAATGTATTATACGTTATAATGTGATCAAACTAATATGCAATTAAGTGGATTTGAATTATGGATTATATTTATTGCAATGATTGGAACTTCATTATTTATTGATCTTGGTCTTGTGAATAAAACTAGATCAATATTTAAAAATGAATTTGAAAATATCAAAACAAGTAATACAGTTGAAGAATTATCGTTCAGACAATCTCTCATACGAAGTGTAGTTTGGGTAATTCTTGCAGGAGCTTTTGCTGTGATCATTTTTTTGACATTTGATGAACATAAAACATTAGAATTTCTTACAGGATATGTCTTAGAAGAATCTCTCAGTGTTGATAATATGATGTTGTTTTTGCTTGTTTTTACAACACTTGGAATTCCATACAAATATCAAAAAAGAATACTTTCAGTAGGAATTTTCAGTGCAATAAGCATGAGAGTTTTTGTAATTTTGATAGGCGCGTCATTGCTTGACAATTTTTATTGGATGATCTATGTATTTGGAGGAATTTTGTTGGTTGGAGCTTTTAGAATGATGTTTCAAAGGAAAGAAGATAAAATCGATATTGAAAAAAATATCGCAGTAAGATTCTTGAAAAAAATAAGGCCTATCAGAACAGAAATAACTGAACAGAAGTTTTTTACTAAAATTGATGGCGTATTATATGCAACACCGCTCTTTGTTACATTAATAATTATTGAATTAACTGATCTTGTTTTTGCGATGGATTCTATTCCAGCGGTTTTGGCAATAACCACTGATCCATTCATTGTAATTACATCAAATATTTTTGCAATCTCGGGTCTAAGAGCGCTGTACTTTTTGATAAGTAGCGGGATTCACAGATTATACTATCTCAAGACGGGTTTGATTGTTTTGTTGTTTTTTATAGCTGTGAAGATGATAATTTCTGAATTTTATGAGATTTCAATAATAGTATCATTCATCATAGTTGCTTTGATATTGAGTGTAGTAATTATTGCATCAATAATTAGAGCATCTAAAATTCATGATAAAATATAACATTATATTTTTAATCGTGTATCAAACCCTAACTCTTTTTAGATCTTACAAGTGCAATAACTGCAATACTAATACCAATAAATCCAATCCCGATACTAACATATCCGATATTTGTTGAGTTTCCTTCTTCGAGTTTTTTTACTGATTCTTTCAAATTATGTATGTCTGAAATCAATGTAGTGTGACCGTCAATAATTTGATTTAGTGTAAGATCTGTTGGCTCTGGAAATTCAATGTACGCACGTTCTTCAACTTTTGGAGGATGCATAGATAAACTGATTGGCGTATCTTCAATAGTTCCTAAAATATTTGCTTGATAAAATCCTGAAACAGTAGGATTGACAAATGCATAATATTTTCCTGAAATGTTATGATCAGGAGATAATGGAAGCATCATACTATCATCTTGATATGCTAGTTGGATTTTCACTGTTTTTTTTAATCCTGTAATTCCATTTTTGAAGACTTGATCTTTTAGATCTAAATCAGGTTCGAGTGGGCTAACATAGAATTCAATTGCATTAGTTTCTCCAGAAACAACAGGTTCATTCATCCAACCAATTTCTACTCTATACTGACCAACAGAATCAATTGTGTGTGCATGAGCAATTCCAGAAAAAAATGGCATAATTAGCAAAGACAGTATTAGGAATTTTAGTTGCAATACTAAAAAGGACAGATCTTGTTTTAAAAATGTTCTACTTATTCCCATCGGAGATGCAATGTCACGCATCTGCATACATTGAAACTTCCCAAGCTGTAGGAGTTTGTGCAAATGCGGTATATTCTTTATATTTTATTTCTGTGTATGCGTCAAGAAAGTCTTGTGTAAAAATGCCTCTTAAGAAATGTGAGTCACTGCCCAAAGAATCAAGTGCATCTTTTAAAGAAACTGGTAAAGAGCCAATTTTGTATTCTCGTTTCTTTTCTGAAGAAAGCTTATACACATTTTCTTCAACAGGATCACCAGGATCCATCTTCTTTTTTATCCCATCTAATCCTGCTAATAGCAATGCAGCTTCTAAAAGATAGATATTTGCAGTTGGATCTGGTACACGATATTCAATTCTCTTACTTTTTTCTTGATTTCTACTATACATTGGGACTCGAATTGCCGCGGATCTGTTTCCTAAACCCCAACAAACATTGACAGGTGCTTCAAATCCAGGTACAAGGCGTTTGTAGGAATTTGTAGTTGGATTGGATATTGCGCATAAAGCTGATGCATGGTTCAAAATTCCGCCAATATAGTATCTTCCGGTTTGACTCATTTGTGCTTGATCATCATCTTTGTCATACATTATGTTGATTTCTTCATTCCATAAGCTTTGATGGGTGTGCATGGCTGATGCATTATCACCAAAAATTGGCTTTGGCATAAAAGTTGCAACTTTGTTTTTTCTTTTAGCTTTTACCTTTATCAAATTTTTAACTGCAATTACATTATCTGCCATAGCAATCATTTCATCATAAACTAGATTGATCTCACATTGACCAGAAGTTGCTACTTCATGGTGTTCCGCTTCAATTTTTATCCCAAAATAATTGTATAAATCATCACATACATCTTTTCTAAAAGAATTGAGTGTGTCTTTTGGTTGTGATGGGTAATATCCTTCTTTGAGATCTATTGCAGTGCTTACATTTCCTTTTGCCCAAGGTGACTCTTTAGATTCAATAGAATATCCGGATCCTCCTCCAGAGTGTGTTGCAGCATAGGGGGACGGATAAACGTTGATTGTATCAAAAACGAAAAATTCAATCTCAGGACCCCAACT
>JAGQHE010000104.1 GCA_020431995.1 Candidatus Nitrosopumilus sp. | reverse complement strand
ATGCAGGAGCAATGTTCATGCATCATAACACTGCAACAGTTGTTAACGGAATGCAATTTGGTTATGTACCAAACATGCTCCACAACATCCTCGTTAAGGGCGATGCAAACAAGAACATCTTTGTTGCACAACCATGGAATGGACTTGAACACAAGCAATACCAATCACAACTCTTGTTTGTTGAAAACAACCAACACGTGAGACTCTTTGTTGAAAACCACGGTAATGAGCCACTATTCTTCCACATCGTTGGAGAAATCTTGGACAGAGTTACACAAGGTAACAGAGTACAGTCCGCAGCAACTGAAACATGGTTACTCGGCGGCTCACAGAACATGATTGTTGACTTGGTCTTTGATGAACCAGGTGCATACGCAGCAGTTAACCACGACTATGCAGCAATTTACACTGGCGCAGCTACAGTATTTGTAGCAGGTGATCCATTCGGATTAAACCCAAGATTGGTTGATGCAGGAATTATTCCGGCACCAGTACCATCATATGCATATGCATTGGGCAACCCAAGCGATGCTGTCCCACCAATGGGAAAGAACAGTATTGCCCACCCAGCAGTAAACATTCATGGTCTATACACTGATGAAGTAGCTTCTGAAATGAAAGATGCAGGTATGATTCCTTTGTGGGAAGTAATACCAACATTACCACCAGTACCTTAGATTGGTACTATTCTCAATCTTTTTCTATTTTTACTTCACAATCAATTATATTCCGTAATTCTTTTTCTTAGACCATGGGATTTGACGACTCGGTACTGATCTGTGACGAAGTCGATCCAATTCTGAACAAGATTTTAGAAGACAATGGACTAAAGGTTTCATATGAACCAGAAATTACCGCTCAGCAAATTTTAGAAAAGATCTCAAAATTCAATATTGTGATTGTTAGAAGTAGGACCACTATTACAAAGGAAATGATTGACAGGGCAGACAATTGCAAGATCATCGCAAGGGTAGGGGTGGGATTGGACAATGTGGATCAAAATGCAGCAAAGGAAAAAAACATTCGAGTAATTAATGCAGTGGAAGGAGCAATGAATGCTGTTGCAGAATTAGTTCTTGGCCTGATGTTATCGCTTGCAAGACAAACTACACGGGGTGATAGGGCAATCAGAAACGGCCAATGGCTTAAGAAAGAACTCAAAGGAACAGAACTTCGTGGGAAATATCTTGGAATCGTTGGTTTGGGAAACATCGGAAAAAGACTGGCTAGACTTGCTCGCGGACTAAACATGAATATCATTGGTTATGATGTCATCCCTATTGATGAGGAGTTCTCCAAAGAAGTTGGTCTGATGAAGGCTGATCTGGCCACCCTTTTGCAGAGCTCTGACTATGTCTCAATTCACGTCCCACTTTTAGATTCAACATACCATCTTTTGGATGCACAAAAAATGTCAACCATGAAAAAGACCGCTAAAATCATCAATACCTCAAGGGGAGGTGTAGTTGATGAGGATGCACTCTATGAGGCTCTAAAGAATGGAACTTTGGGCGGCGCTGCTTTGGATGTATTTGAAAAAGAACCTGCCGTTGGGCACAAATTGGCAGAACTAGACAATGTGATCCTGACTCCTCATATCGGAGCCCAAACAAAAGAGGCACAGTCCCTTGCTGCAAATGTAATTGGCGAAAAAATCATTCAGATTCTACGCGGCGTAATCTGACTTTTGCCTGCAACTTATGCGTGAATTATAAAAATAAGTAAAAAAGTTGACTTTTGCGTGATTAATTATACTCTCATTGTTTTTAACGTCCATTTGGCGGTGAAAATACTGTAATGAATAAACCCGCTATGGAGAAACCCATGTCTGAAAGAATTTCTTTTCCTAACGCTGGCACTCTTTTAAAAATCTCTTTGGGCTTGGTATTGTTTACAATTATTTCGTTCGCTCTGGTATATGCAGAAACAATTCCAGTAGATGTTGCTGGAACGACCTATGATTTGGAGTATGCTGTAACTGGAATGACTGTGTCTTCGATTGAGGCTGACCTGGAATTCGTCTCTTTAGTCATGACCGTTGATGTTACTGATTCCCCTGGCATTCTTGATGTCACACTAGACCGCGCTTTCTTTGATTCTACTTTTAATGGATTAGATGATGATTTTATTATTCTAGCAGATGGGGATGAACCCACTTTTACGGAGACCGCAAGTAACTCTCAAAGTCGAACACTCCGTATTGAACTGCCTTCGGGGACTGAAGAGGTAGAAATTATTGGTTCTGTGTTTGGCGGCTCATTAATTCCACCTGAGGAACCAGCCGTTGAAGAACCAGCCGTTGTAACACCACCTGCAGTTGAGGACAAACCCGTTGTAACACCACCTGCAGTTGAGGACAAACCCGTTGTAACACCACCTGCAGTTGAGGACAAACCCGTTGTAACGACACCAAAAGTTCAGTGCGGCCCTGGAACCATTCTCCAAGACGGGGCATGCGTACTTGACCAAAGATGCGGCCCTGGAAC
>JAGQHE010000103.1:3948-11828 GCA_020431995.1 Candidatus Nitrosopumilus sp. | reverse complement strand
CCACAGCACACAGTCAATGTAAAATCCAAAATATTCTCATTAATTAATCACGAGCTGATCTGATTCAAAAACACGATCAGAATGTTTGAGATTAATTGTTTGGATACTCTCATTTTCTAGATGAATCTTTTTAGACATTGTCCAGTTTTGTCCGACAAAATCCAAATTCAAGATGAATAATTTCTACGCGTTGCTTTTATGCCAAACTTGCAAAACAACATCATAATAGATGTGCTGGAGGCTTCTTCCCGACCGTAGTGACCTCACAGCCGTCTATTTTATAAAAGAATGGCAATACTTATGAGCATTTGAAAATTCGACTATTTGATGAGAAAATACGTCGCTTTATTTTTAGCTGCAATCCTGATTGGCTCAGTTTCACATGTACATGCATTCACAAATGGTAATTCAGAAAAGAATCGCTTGTCTGAGAATTTCTATCCTTTTGGTAAAGGAATACTTGAATTTCAGGAATCATCAGGACAATGCGGAATTACAATGCCAAACTATTCTGTAAGATCCGTAAACGCATCAATGCCAATCCCACTCTTGAACATCGATGGATTTCAACACAATTTCTTTGCAGTGCTTGGAAACAATATTGACAATTCGTATCATTACTTTCAGATAGGATTACCTAGTGGTTCTGGCTTTCCATCATATCTTCTTGATGTAAAAAAGGATGACAAACGTGTACGCGGTGAATTTTATGTTGACTATGAGAATCTTGCAGTGCTCATAGAGTCAGATATGGAGAAAAAATCGTTGCCTGATGGCAACTACAACAGATACTTTGAGGGAGAAAGCAAGGACATTACTGCAAATATGGAGACGTATGGGCCCGACACATACAATTTTGGGGCAATACTGCTAAAGTCTGATGGCAATTCCTGGATAAAAAACGAGAAATGTGCGATTCATTTGGACTGGCCATTTGTAATTGAAGAGAACGGCGATATTGTCGTAGGATCTCCGACCATGGATGTAGGACAACTGGTGGATGTGACTGAGGAATTTGCACCGTTAAAACAGCACAGGGCAGGTGTGGACCTGCAATCAATTGAGTGCAAGTCAGGACTGCATGTCATCTTGCAGGAAATTGACGAGTCTGGAAACAAGCGTCCAGCATGTGTTACTCTTGAAACAAAAGAAAAACTCATTGAACGAGGGTGGGCTAATAAAATTTCAAAGTTGACAAAAACTGACAGCAACAACAATGCGCAAAGACTGATTGAATTGCTTGAAAGCAGGCAAGTCTCTGAGTTTAACAACCTAAAGGAGACAATGGATCTGAGTCGCATTCAAGTGTCCCTTGAAGGTGCAGACCTTCATGGAGTGGACTTGCGTGAAGTCAACCTGGAGCGTGTTCACATAGAGCATGCAAACCTGAAGGATGCAGATCTTCAGGGGATTGTTTTGGATTACAGAAACATTCAGTATACAAATCTGCAGGGTGCTAACTTGAGTAATGCCCACATCAGCGATGCATATCTTTACGGCGTAAACCTGCAAGATGCAGATCTTACAGGTGCAAACATGAAGAACACACACGTCAATGATTCGAACATGAATTATGCCAATCTTCAGGATGCAGACTTGAGAGGAGTGAATTTTCAGGATGCAAGTCTGATTGGAACAAATTTTCAGGGTGCAATTTTGCAAGGCGCATTGATGGCAGAGACCGACTTGAGAAAGATAAATTTTGATGGAGCCAACATGCAATTTGTAAACCTAGAATACGCAAATCTGCATGAATCTAGTCTTCAAGACGCCTACATGCAAAATGCGAATCTGGAAAATGCGAATCTTAGAGGGGCGAATCTATCAGGTGCTGACCTTCAGGGAGCAAACCTGAAGAACGCCGACTTGCTTGGCACAGATATTTCAAACGTGCAAAACCTTCCAATATCCGAGGAAGAGGCCAGACAGAGAGGCGCAATCACAGGATAATTCTTTTTAGAAATGAAATCTATGTTTTTGGTAATTGTTGGAATTATCATCATCATTGCATCCATTTTTGCAGTGATTGCAGTAGATTCTGCAAATCTTGACAGGATATGCCAGGACAGTGGAGGAAAGAGAATGGGAGATACTTGTCTTGCCCCCGCCATCAATTCGACAAACGATGATTCTCAAAATACATTCAGTCTGTTTCAGTTCAAAACCATGAGGCCTAACTCTATGGAATATTTCTACTATCCAAATCCTGAGGATACGACAAACAGGGACGCATTCCAGAAATTTATCCTGATTCGACTTCCTGAGGAATTGGGCGGCGGAGCAGACGATGTCTCAGCATTCAGGGCATACAGCGCATTGTCTGTAAGCAATCACTGCTTGGTGAAATATTGGCCTGATGAAGGACGTAAAAGATTGGAAGATCCTTGCTGGGGATCTATGTACAGACCGATTGACGGATTGATGATTACTGGTGGAAAGCCTGTAACAAATAATGCCCCCGTTGCATTGCCCTTTCTTGATTTATCCATGGATGAGAACGGTTCTCTGTATGTGGAGCCGCCTGTATGGGCACCTAGAGAAAACGGAGTGGTTGGAGTTGGCCGCGACATGTCTCTTGAGGATATTCGTCTGGGCTCTCGGATTGTTGCTGACTCTTATCAAAAAACGAATCCACACCATCCAAGTCTCCCAATAGATTTTGCAGGGCAAATTTTGACCCAGATTCATCCTGATTCAAACAGGGTAGAGGCGCTATACCATGATTTTTCATCAACAGATTGGGCCGGCATTTCTATTTACGTCAATAATGTGTCTGCTCAAGACCAAAAATATTTTCTCAATCTTGCAAGGTCAAATTCTGAATATTGGCAGATAGGGAAAGACCTGATTTGGATTGGAGGATCCGCACTAGACAAAAACAGCAAACTGAATGAAGGATTCAAAGAATATGACATTCAGTTTATCTCAGACGGATTCAAGTTTAGGATAGTTGGAAAGAACGTGGATTTTATGAAAAAATCAATCGTTGCAAACTATTTCCCAGGGTTTGGATATGATGACTTGCTTTTGGTTTCTAGTACGGTGGAAAAATGAAGACTGGATTGTTGATGATCGGAATGATTTTGCCACTTGTGGCCATTGGTCATATCCATGCAGAATCAGAATTCACAGTTGCAAAAGTTCAATGGATCCCAGACAGTCACCCCTCTGATGGTTTTGCGGCAATTCAAGTGATAGAACCTGACATGAACCTGTCTCCCAATGAGACTGAAAAGTTCAAGATTCGCATTTGGTCTGATTCTGATCCCAAGGGAATATCTCCTGATGTGTACGAGACAGACAAAGATTCAGGAGTATTTGTGAGTAACATCTACTTTTCTTCAAATCCTTCTGTTGGGCAAAGACTGCATACACTTGAAGAAGACCTTGTAATTGCTTCATATGAAGACCATACTTTACCAGTATCATATGCCGATGACAGTCTGGAGATTCTTGATTCTATGATAATTCGCAAAACTTTTGCCAAACCAAATGAGAGTCAGGGTTTTTTCAGAGTGGATGATCCTTCATTTGTCAGGCAGAGTCTGCAAACAGGTGAGACAATTTCACCTGCAGGAACATTTGTTTCCATATTTGTGGGAAGCATTGGCTCGATTCTTATCGTGTTATTTATTGTGATTTATGCAGTCAAAAAAAAAGAATGAGGAAAAGAATTGAAGAGAAAAAATGATAACAGTTGACTGCTCCAGTGCACTTGCAATAAAAAACAAAAATACACAGAACTGATCAAAAGTTTTGATTTCATTTTGCAAATTCCTCATATTCGATTTTCTCACCGCAATAGGGACAGTAATTCATTGGAAAAAATGCAATGTTTCCATCTGTGCTAATGTCCTTAAAGTGGAATTTTGCCCACTTTACATTCCAAAGTTGAAAATGCTTGTCATGCTCTTTGAGTTGCTTGCAGCACCACCAAGTTCTGTGGGTATCTACGTGAAATTCAGTAAATTTTTCACAGGTCGGATCATCAAAATGTTTGGTGTAAAATACCTTCAATAAAACAATGACGTGGATTGTAATTATATTCATTTCAAAATAAATAAAAAAGAAGAGATGATTACCCTCTTCCCATTGCAGTATATTTTCCTGCTCTGCCTCTCACAAAGAAAGTTCCTGCCATGCCACCAAACACTGCACTTGCAATGATTGATGCGCCAACTACTCCGTTGGCATCAAGATAGGGCGTACCAGAACCTGCTGCAGGATTATCTCTTGCTGCATCTACTCTTCCTTTCTGAATAGCCAGTGCCTCCTCAAGAGTGTATGAGCCTGTCTGGCCTTGTGGACCCACGTTTCCCAGATATGGTCCAATCTCAGCATGCACCATGCTCATTGCAGGAATTAGCAGAACTGCAGTAATCATTCCTACAACCATCGTGGATATTTTTTTGTTCATGATATCATTACGTGAATTTTGGTTATAGCATTTGATGAAATTATTATTTCACTAATCCTTACATACTATGTTGCCATATATTATTCACTTATGAACAATGAAACTTTCAATGCAGATAATGCCGTAAACATTTTTTCTTTGGATGATGTAAGGATGAAAATTTTGGCAAAGGTCATCTCAAACAAGTCAAGCATAGAAATTTTGAACTTATTATACTATAACGAGATGACTGCAAACGAGATTGCACAAAAAACAAACATGTCACTGCAGTTGGTAAAATATTACTTGGAAAAAATGCAGCAGATTGATCTTGTGAATATTTCAAGGACTGAAAAAAATTCGAAGGCGCGAGACATGAATTACTACAGGACGTCAAAGCTTGCAATAATAATCACTCCTTCAAAGATTACTGAAAAGACAAAGCAAAGCAAGTTACTTGCACGTTCATTTAACTCCATTTCCAAATTCTTTGGAATGGGAATGGCTTCTGCAATCACTGCACTGTCATTGGTGGTAATGTCTGCAGAAAGCAGCCTGCTTAATCCCATCAAGAGCTGGTACTCGGAATTTAGTTTGCCTGTAAAAATTTCAGGAACCGGTCTTGTAAACTCTGTAGACGAGTCACTGTACATGGCAAAAACAAAGGTCGATTCTGTGATTTCAAATCCAGGCGCAGGTTCAGGTACCCCTTACTTTGATCCATATTCGAGCATATTGGATTTCACTGGAGGTGATTTTACAATCACAATGATTGTACTGGCAGGAATTGGCGCTGTAGCGTCCTTTGTAGTTTTTAACAGGATGATAAAGACATACCAAATCCCGTCAGAGTACTCGTCTTAAAACAAGGTGAATCAAAAAAGAGATTGAAAATGTGGGTTGGATTACTCGCTACAAATAAAATCCGGGTAAGATTCATTCAAAATTTAGTTTCAGCTAGGGAAAAACTATGAGTCCTTTAGAGAATTTGCTTTAGAACTATGTCAAAGGCTTCAACGTATGCGATCTGGGACAAAATATTCAGTTTGTATCGTGTCAGTAGTGTCTGCAGAAGGCGTCGTATCATTTGGAATGGATAGAATCTCTGCCTCTACGCCTTCTAAAATCTTTCCAAACTCTTCTAATTCTTCAGCAAATGACATGTCTGTTATTGGAATTACTGTTAGGGCCAATAATTATCGAAAACCTAACCTTCATTTCTCTCTCCAAAGTCAATTCCCAATTCAAGATTAACTGGAAGTGAATGTTGTATCAGTTCAGGCATTTCACATGGCAGTAATTTATCCGGCATAGTAACATGAGTCCCCCAAAACTCCAGGTATGTCTGTCCGTCTATACTGATAACATCGCGATATTCGACAACATGTGCCGTTTTGGAATCGCCTCCAAGACAATGAGATACAAAGGTATCGCCAGGAGACAACATGGTCGAATATTCAAAATGATTGTCGACATTGCCTGCCGTATGAAATCCAAATTCCACCAGAATCTCCTTTGATTCCTCTTTGAGCAGAACCGCTTTGAAAATGTCAAAGAGTCTGTTTTTTCCCACCATTTCCTTGTTCTCTGGCACATATGCAAATTCGCCGTATGTGGGTGGAAATACGGTTCTGACTTGCATGTCCTCATCAGGATAAAAGATGCCTCTTGGAGGCCTGCAGATATACTGTTCGGAATCAAGCGTGACACACGTGTATCCTCTTTCATCCTCCTGTTTTTTCTTGCAGTCTATATCACAGCCATCTTCAAATTCCTGCTGTTTCATCTCGTGCAGGTAATTCCAATGAGGAATATCATCCGGCTGGCTTGCAATTAATCCAAAACTCACAGACACTAAAAGACCCACAGATATGACTGCCCAATACTCTGTTTTCATTTTCTATTTCTCCAAACAAACAGAAATCCGGATGTTGCAAAAAGCACTGTACTTGTACCAAAGTAACTCCCCAGATTTTCATAACTGATGGCTGGAACAGAGGATCCTGCTCTCTCCCGTTCAGCAAGACGTTGCTCTGTCTCCTGTATCACAAAATAACTGTTTATACCAACTGCTAGGATGGTAATTCCTGCAAGCATAATGGCAAATGCACTTGCTAGCAAAACTCTAGTACCCATTTCTTATTCTTGATTTGGAATCCGCAAACAATTCTACTTTTGCACAGCAAGCTAGTAGTGCTCCCTTTAGTTTAGAAAACAGGATTAATGGAATGACAGATACAAGCAACACCAACATTGCAATTGTGTCAAATTCTGGAATTGCAGATGTGCCAAGTATCTGGACAGTATGGTTTCCAGGAAATAGCGAGAGATAGGTTAACGAGTAACCTTGAATATGCCTTTGTTCAATGTCTGTTCTGAGATTCCCATCAACTACTGTAGTCATATTGCCGTCCAGAAATTTGTGAGGTATCTTTACATCAAAGCGTACATTGCGCTCATCAGGATTTTCTACGGTAACAGTCAGTGATTTTTTCTGCTGGTCAAAAGCCAAATCGTGAATTATGAACTCTATTCCATCATTGGTGGAATGTCCAAAAATTATCTCAAAATCCTGTCCTTCTGCCGTGATTGTTTTGACTGTGTCCAGATTTGTAGGAAACAGATATGCATTTCTCTTATCCTGATCTTCTACAATAAGATTGTAAAACCCATTTTGTGTGATTGTGAATGACTCTTCAAAGTTACCTATCTCATCTGTAATGACTTGCCTCTGAAAGATTTGGGCCTTGTTGGGGTCT
This sequence comes from Candidatus Nitrosopumilus sp., assembly GCA_020431995.1. Classification (GTDB taxonomy): domain Archaea; phylum Thermoproteota; class Nitrososphaeria; order Nitrososphaerales; family Nitrosopumilaceae; genus Nitrosopumilus. The sequence continues at coordinate 4,673 of JAGQHE010000103.1, read as the reverse complement.
AGTAATGTCAGTTTGATCTTTGAGTATGGTTCTACTGGATTGTCCCATCTGTTAGATTCGGTAAAAAGTTGGACTGTGTCACCAGGTTTTGCATCATACAAACTTGGCGTACTGGAAAATCTAATAAGATCTGCAGGGTATGTTTCTCCGATTCTAAATATTGAACCTGCTACCTTGGCTGGATTGCCCACTACCGTCATCGCAACTCGATAAAAGGACAGTGAATCCTCATTATTTGGACTGGTGTATTCTACAAGAACAATTCCATCCTCGTCTGGGGTGTATGTTTTTTCATGAACTATGGAATCATCATAATAGAAAATTTTTACATGCAATTTCTCATTTGGATTGATTTGAGCCTTAAGCCAATATGTTTCGCCAGGATTCACATATTTTGTTCCATCCCAGGAAGAATCCATTATACAGACTGCATCACATGTGTCGTATTCAGAGGCAAAAACAGGGCTTGCCATAGAAACAAGCAATACTATAGACGCAAAAATTATCAAAGAATTAGTTTTCATTTTATCCTTTCTCTAAATTACCGTACATTGTTTTCTTCCACTAAATAGAAGTTGTTCACAAAAAAGATAGACAAATTCCTGATCATCATATTCCCTATGATGATTCAAATCCACAGGAATTAAACTAGCTGAAATGATTATTCCAGGTATTGTCAATAGTTTGGTCTTCATTTTCTATATTCCAAAGTCATGTTTTAGGCT
>JAGQHE010000103.1:0-3869 GCA_020431995.1 Candidatus Nitrosopumilus sp. | reverse complement strand
CAAAATAATCCGATTCATCAATTGCTGCAACCCCAAGATACTGCACTAGGGTAGCTCCAGTCCCATTAAAGTTGCCACAATGTGTGATGAATGTATCATATTTTTCAACAACCGTGGTGAACTCAAAGTCTTCAGTTATCTCATATGCGGTTCGGTCCTTGTTTCCTGTGCGGTAATCCTTGTCCGCAAATGTAAATAGTGCCGAATCCTCATCAAGCAAAACCATCTTTTTTATTGTGAAAATTCCACCTTCAAGACCGACTCTGTCAAAATGAATCTCTCCGTTTATCCCGTTGTCACCAATGATTGAAGAATACAGGTGATCTCTTTGCTGCTCATCAAACATCTTGGGTTTTATGTAGCAATACTGGTTCATCGATGGCGAAGTATAACATGTGGAGTCTTTTTCTTTACGTATGTTCTGGAAATTCTCCGGTTCATCTGATGGAAAGTTTGCTATTATCACAGATTTATTTAGCGGAACATCATGTGTGTAAAAATCAATTATTGCAGAATAATTCAATGAAATGAGCATCAACGGAACAAGTATTGTACTGATTACGAATAATGTATCTGCCGTATTCATTTTCTGCTCCTAGTCCAACCTTATTGGCTCACCAAATTCAATTGTGATTGGCACCTCAAAGGGAATTATCTTGCGATACTTTTCATGATAGTATGACTTTGCATCTCCATGCAATTCTATCTCTTTTTCATTAATTGTAATTGATACCCCTGTTCCTGGAGCACCGCCACTCCCAACTCCTACCAGTTCAGGATATTCACGGAAATTATCGCTTATGATTGCCTGCGCCATTTTTGCCCTGTTGCCAACTGAGAGATAATCGACATTATTGCCTAATGCCACAATTCGGCCAACCTCCCCTTCCACATCTGCAACAACCAAAAATGAATAAAATCCAGTACTGTTGAGTTGAATTGATTTTTTTGCAGACGGCTTTATCTTGTCAATGCCCCACAGGCCTCTTTCACGATCAGTAATTTTTGCAGTAAAGATTCCTTGATTGACCCAAGTGACTGTGTTGTTCTCTTCAAGGTCAATCACAAGCGTCTGGGGAGAAATGGCAAGTCTAGTTCCAGCGGTATTTTCAGTGACATGTTGTATGATAATCGTGTTTGGCTCTATTGATTTGGGATCTAGTACACATCCATTTCCATGTTGAATGAAATTACCCCTGCATGAAATTTGCTTGTATTGGAATTCATGGTTTGCAGATGTGGATAATAGAATGATGATGGACACAACAGCTGCCACGACAGTCATGATTGCCAAAAGTCTAGCTTTCATTTTCTCTATACATTTCTTCTAAAACCTCAATTGTTTTTCCAATATCGCCTCCTGCAATTGTCTGAGCTGATTGGATTGAGCCCATGGTGAAATTATCTTCAATCTTTCCTCTTTCTACTAGTTCAGGAGTCGTGAATCCCTTAGCAATACAAATTTCAAAAAATTGCTGAATCATTTCCCTTCCTTCAACTGTAGGCTGCCATTGCGCTATTACATAATCATTGCAATTTTGTTGGCTCATCATGGGACCCATGATGCCAAAAGGATAGGATTTCGTTTCCAATTCCTGCTCAACATAGCCATTATCCAAAAAATATTCTAGATTATCATTTTGAATTTTCAAATGCCATGTTGCACCAACAGTAGCATTACATCTCTCTCCTGTACGTGACACTGAATGATCAACAAGGGTCACTACGTCAAGTATGTCGATTCCCAAGTCTTCATAGTATCTGGTTATTGCATAATGCATTGCACCTGCATTTTCCTGAGGATCTGATGAGTCATAATTTCCAAAAATATTCCTGTACTCTGCATAGTATTGTTTGGTTTTTTCATGGTTTGATTCGTGCCAAGGATAACTACACGATGTTATTGGAAGTGAAACCCACGTAGTATTTTTGTCTTCTATCCACTCACATTTTGTAGGATCAAACGAAGTTACGGTTTTTGGCATTAGGATAACAGGGCAGGTTTCAGATACGTGTGTTCTGAAGAAACTCTCATAACTTTTTCTGTCCATTCCAATCAATTCACGCAGTTCGCAGTAGCAACTGTCATTATTATCTTCACACCAAGGGGAAACATCTCGAATCATGCTGGATGATAGTAACGTGTCATCAAAAGTGTCTGCAAAATACCAATACTCTTCCTGTCCCATATGCGCATGACCGCAATAGCTTTCATGCAGACTAGAAGAATCATGTTTTGAAATCACAGTAAAAGCATTGGGTCAGTTTTGTCACCTGCCTCTCTGATCTTATTCATAAAGTCAGTTTCCACCTGACTCTTGAAAGTATTCTCAAATGGCTTTTCTTCAAGTAAACGGGTAGAATCCATGATGAATGTTAAGGATAATGCAGATCCAACAATTATTGGAATTATGATTAGAATCTTGCTCATTTTCTTTTTCTCCAAATTTTTAAGCCAAGAATTATTCCTACAGACATTGTGATCAAAACAAGTATTATCAAAATGATTTTCAGAGCCCATTGATGACCGTAACTAATCATAAGAACATCATCAGGCACGCACTGTGAATCAACCTGCTTGTATCCCTCCACACATTCTATGAATGCGTCTTCAAGCACTTCCTCTGTTGGCTCTACGTGTTCAGGCTCATTGATTATTCTGGCCGAACCAACATTTGACTTGTGTTCGGCATATACTGCATCTTCCACTAAAAGTGTGGTGCTTCCTGATTCATTCTCAGTTGTAAAGAAAACGCTTCCTTCAAAAATTCCACTATCCACATCAGTTTCGGTTATTGCCAGTTCAATGCCGTCATGATCAGTGTCTGACCACACATGGATGTCAAAAGAGTCTAGCTTTTTGTCGTCAAAATTCATGTCTTTGTCAATTGCTTGGACGATACCAGCATCGTTTGACGAATAGTGAGACCTGTCCCACGTTATTTTCACTCCGTCATCAATTGGCGCAAGCCACTTGTCACAAAGCGAATCATCCCTGTGGTTCTCAAAGCTGGAAATGGTGTACAAATCCACCCATTTGGCCATCCTGTACTGTTTTGCACCATCTGTCACAAACTCAGTGCAGATTATCGCAGGCAGTTGCAATGCCTCATCTTCATCGTCCCAGTCTCTGTCCGACATTTGCCAATCTCCATAGTTTCGCTCAATGTTTCTGGCATAATTTTCCATGATGGAACGTTCAGTAAGTGGCCCGTCAGCGGATACCGTAAACGAATCAAAGCACGGTCTTGGAGGTCCAAGCAAAGGAGCAGTGCAAGATGCATAAGAGTATGGAATTATTACGACCCACATCATTCCAATTGCAAGCATTATCAAAATCCCAGCCTTCATCTTCATCACCAGTTAGCATATGGGAAATCCCAGATCATAATGCTCATTCTCATAAACAAAGCCACGTACATACACATTATCAATGTCAAACTGTTCTACGCTTTTCTTGGCATACCATTCACGATAGTTGTCCCAGTCATTTTCTGGCACTCCCTTCGACGCGACAACGCTTTCAAGCTCGGTTCCAATTCTTTTAATTGCCTCTCTTATCTTTGGGATTGATTCCATGTCTTTGTCATTTAGGTTGATGGCCTTTCTCTCTCCATCCATGTTTTCCTTCAGGCGTACTGACATTGACTGTGTCTCATGTTCATCTGAAACCCAGAATACGGTGTGGCTCAGGACGTATGCCTTGTTTTCATACACAATCTGCGGTGCGATAAACTCGTTTGAGAATCCCTGTTTTTTGGGATCTGCAAGCCTCTCATCAAGATCAGAATCAAGTTTCATGAAATAATCCTCCTGCGTGCCGCCATACTTTTCAATTGCCTTCTCCATTATGAACAACTCGTAATCCA
>JAGQHE010000102.1 GCA_020431995.1 Candidatus Nitrosopumilus sp. | reverse complement strand
ATTTAGAATATTTATTTCATCCATGGAGACTTTATCAGTTTTCGTCGAATATCTTGCCAAGGTCTTGTCCTTTTGTGTCAATTGTTCATGTATGAAAGATACATAATTCATAAGACTGCGGATTTCATCCGTTGAAAGCTTGCCTTTATTTTTTCGAAATAATTGTTGAATTTCATTAAAATTAGTTTCTGGAATTGGCATAAATTCAGAAGGATTCTGTTTTGAAAGTTCTTTAAGACGTGACAATTTTTTTTGTGACATTTCATCAAAGATTGGATCTGGACTTTTTCGGTTGTGTGGTTTTGCAAGCATGTTTTTTATCAGAATGATTTCATCATTCATCTCATCGATTTTATTTTCAAGTTTGGTTTGATGCAGTTTTGATTTACCGTCAAGCTCATCTAGTTTTTCTCTTAGTGCATCTGCAATGAATCCTGTTTTAGAAGTATATCCTAATTTCTTGCCCTCTCTGCTGCTAACAAAACTCTCAATTCTTTGTGCAAGGTCTGCTGGCACTGAGGTTGTAGTCCAACTGCTATTTTTCACCATATCAAGCATACAGCAACAAGGCATTTATTCTTTATGGGATATATTACATAATCAAGCGTATTCCTTAAATAGCACTATTATGGGATATATTGCGTAATGTTAAAAAATGTTAATGTAAAACATTGTTGCAGTAAAGAAGCAAGATTTCTGATCACATATCTAAATGACAGTGTTTGGCTAGTTTGTCCTACATGCATCTCTGAATCCTACTTTGAGCAAGGCATTAAAGAAAAGAGGGCGTTTTCTTGAGCTCCATCAGAACAGGAAGGACATCACAGGGATGCAGCAATGGCTGCATAAGCGAATGGAGAAAAACATATGAGAGCATTACAATATACAGACATCATGGGCCATATAGTTTAGGATTCAAGTATTGTAAAGGGTGTCAGATATCGGTTCAGACCGATTTGGTTCGATGCAAGTGCTGCAATCAGATAATGCGTTCTAGGAAAAGGTCTTAGCTAAATGTCACTGATAAATCAAAACAGAAACCAGCATCTTAATCCTGAATTTAACGCTTGGTTAACTCATTGTGTTAACGTTTTACACCACGGATTAACTGTCAAAGACAGAAAATTTCTAAGAAGATGTTACAACATCAATGTACTTAGCGGCATACCGCTGTGTTATGAAGACTTTAAAGACATGTGGAAATCAAATTACAAAGGCAACTTTCGTGCAATTAAGCACAAGCTAAACCCACTTTTTGAGACGGTACTGAAAGGAAAGCCAACTTATTACAAGCTGAATGGTTTGTATCTTGACAAAGAATTAATTAATGAATACACGAGTATACCTGTTTCAGAACGCATCTTTGCTAATCTTAACATACTTCTCAGTATTACAAGACATGAGAGGCCGCAAATGCATGCGCTGCTATTTCAATGCAAGACTTTTGATCTCTATACCAGATTAATAGAACTAGGGTACACTCCAAACAAAAAAAAGGCAATTACCATAAACGAGATTCCAGTAGACAAGATCATTACTGCTTCTGCTACAATCTATTCCAATAATGTCATGTTAATTCGTCTAGGCTGTACTTACTTTCCTATTGATTATTCTAATAATGGCTGGATTTCTCTCATATCTCTTCTTTCAAAAATAGAATATTGTTTAAAAATTTCAATAGCACAAAAAGACTGTCAGATTGAACCTGTGAAGAACTGGAAATTAAAACACTTTGACATGAATAAAGATTCTATTCATTATGATTTTCCTACGGATGATTATACCGTATCCATGATTTTTGGGCATATTCAGGTCTACAATAAGAGATTCCCAGATGGAAGGACAAGGATCAGGGTAGAAGAACAACTAGATCTAGATAACACGATAACAGAAGAACTGTCAAGTGACAGATATCAAAAAGCATCAGAACTGCATGATATTGATGAAACTTGACATGGTGAATTAGAATCTTGTTTGACATAAATCTGAGTTTTTCTCCAAAACAGAGTGAGAATTACTATTCCTCAAATACGCCTATTTGCCCAGCTCCAGCAATGTCAGAGACACACAAATACAAAACAATGACTTTGAAATATGAGACATATTCTATTCTGGAAAAACTTGCAAGCACTGAAAACAGGACAGTTCCAAATTACTTGGAAACCAAATTTTGCAGAGGCAAATAAATGAGACAATCCTTCAACTGTGAATTTGGATATCGGGATGATCATGTTTCAGACAACAAAGATGCAATTAAAACCAATCAAATCAATTTAACTCCAACAAACTCCAATAAAACGCCCCAAAAAACAGGGCGAAAGCCCAGACACGAGTCAAAGAAAATGCAAGAGACGCTCAAGGAGCTGTTCTTTGAGAGCGGAATGACTCCGTACCATGCTGCAAAGAAGGCAGGAGTAGACTTTAAGACCGCTCAGACGTATTTTAGAGAATTTGCCAAGGATCTAGTTGATGATCCCGACCGTGAGGACTGGGTAGACAGGGAACAGCGGGTCATTGCAGTGGCACTGGAGGGATACAGCACAGAGATTACCAAGATAAGAAAGTTGGTGAATGTCTTTGATAAACTGCTGATGAGTGCCATAAAGAAAAAAGATGACGCCAAGATAGACCGATACGAGAGGCATCTTCGCAACAACAGACTGGTCCTCTATGATTTGGTAGATAAGTTCAACACGCTTGGGGTAATACCACCTTCAAAGGTAGTACTGGAAGCTGAGATAGAGCGCAGAATATCAGAGGGGGTCAGGTTTGGCAGAATCAACAAATGACCACTGTTTAGAGATATTGTAGTTAATCACGTAATAGATGCCTATGGATTTATCAAATGCCATCTCTCTGCATCTGTTCATCCCTCATAAATTCGGATTTTTTGATTCTAGATTGTTGTTTTAGACGGCCTAAAGGGGAATTGCCCAAGAAAGAACGTTTTGAATACATACTTGAGCAAGATTTGCATGATGCAAAGGGATGGCGGCCTTTTTACTTAACGGATGAACGCCTATATCACACATGATTTGGTACTGTAATGTTGTCAGACCAAAAAGTAACACTGGAGGCTCTAAAATCCCACCTTTGGAAGGCAGCCGACATCCTCCGTGGCTCACTTGATGCCTCAGAGTACAGAGAGCCAGTAATGACAATTTTGTTCCTAAAAAGACTCAACGACAGGTTTGAGGAAAACGTGGATCATCTAATCAGCGAAGGAAAGTCAGAAAAAGAGGCAAATCAGGACTTTAGACATGACTTTTTTGTACCAAAGGATGCTAGATGGGAAAAACTGTCAGCTGTTCGTAGCAAGGTAGGCGAGAGAATTGACGAGGTATGCAGGACCATCGAAAAGGCAAACCCGAAACTTGAAGGCGTCCTGACAAACACGAAATACTCTGATCCTAGGAAATATCCTGATGACAATCTGGCAAACCTGATCTCTCACTTTAACTCGCCAAGACTGCGAAACTCTGATCTGGAAAAGGAAGACATCTTTGGCGATGCATACGAGTATCTCCTGGAGCAGTTTGCAGATGCCACAAAGAAGAAAGGCGGAGAGTTTTTCACGCCACGCGAGGTCGTAAAGCTGCTTGTCAATCTGATAAAGCCAAAGGAAGGGATGAGGATCTGTGACCCTACATGCGGTTCAGGCGGCATGCTGATCGTATCAAGAAGGTATGTCGAAAAACACAAGGGAAACCCGCGTGACCTGGTACTGGACGGCCAGGAATCAAACTATGGCAACCTGGCAATGTGCAAGATGAACATGGTGCTGCATGGCATAACAGACTTTAATGTTGAATTTGGCGATACGCTATCCAATCCAAAACTTGTAGATGGCGGCAAACTAAAAAAGTATGACAGAGTAATAGCCAATTTCCCGTTCTCAATGGACTGGGATAACAAAGGAGCTGAGAAAGATCCTTACAACCGATTCAGATTCGGCATCCCTCCTGCAAAGGACAAGGCAGACTTTGCGTTTATCCAGCACATGCTTGCACAACTGAACGAAAAGGGACAGGCTGCAATCATCTGCTCGCAAGGAGTGCTGTTCAGGGGAGGAGTCGAGGCCAAAATCCGAGAGGGGATGATAAGCGAGGATGCAATAGAGGGAATCATTGCACTGCCTGAAAAACTATTCTTTGGAACAGGAATCCCAGGATGTGTTTTGATACTAAATAGAAACAAGCCTGCGCCAAGAAAGAGCAAGATAATCTTCATCTACGGGGCTAAAGACTATCATGAAGGCAAAAACAGAAACACGCTTCGTGACTCTGACATTGAAAAGGTGGTAAATGCATTCTCAGGCTTTTCAGACATTGACAGGTACTGCCATGTTGCAGACTATGAGGAGCTAAAGGAAAACGAGTTTAACCTCAATGTGTCAAGATACGTGGACATTTCAGAGCCTGAGGAGGAGATTGACATCCAAGGAACGATTGACGAACTCAAGAAGATAGGAAAAGAAAGAGAAGAGATTGAGGCCAAAGTAATGCAGGATCTGAGGGAATTGCAATTCAAGGTTTAGAATATGCAGACTCCAAGACCAGGCTACAAGCTAGTAAAATCACTCTTTGGAAAGTATGAAGAGATTCCAGAAGAATGGGAGATAATGATGTTAAAAGATATTGCGGATCTTTCTGCTGGAGGAACACCATCACGTTTCAATTCTAAATATTGGGATAATGGAACGATCCCATGGCTATCATCAGGTGAGATACGGAATAATGTTATATGTGATTCAAATGAAAAAATAACCTTTCTTGGATTAGAAGAAAGTGCAGCAAGATTATTTCCAAAAGGTACTGTATTAATTGCAATAACGGGTCAAGGATTAACTAGAGGAAGAACTGCGTTATTAGATATTGACGCATCATCTAATCAGTCAGTAATTGGCATCATCTGTAAAAACAATATCATTTACAATCTTTTTCTCTGGTATTGTCTACAAAATCAATATTGGCAGCTACGAAGTATTAGTCAAGGAAGTAATCAAGCTGGATTAAACCTAAATTTACTGAAAACATATACTGTTTTTTCCCCAAAAGATATTCCAGAACAGCAAAAAATCGCGTCCATCCTGTCAAACGTTGACTCTTTGATTGACCAAACTCAGAAAGAGATTGAGCAGGCCCAGAAATTAAAGAAAGGGCTGATGCAGAAACTGCTGACAAGGGGGATTGGTCATACTAGATTCAAGAAAGTAAAATCACTCTTTGGAAAGTAT
>JAGQHE010000101.1 GCA_020431995.1 Candidatus Nitrosopumilus sp. | reverse complement strand
CTCCTTTGAAGTTCTCTGAATCTTGTCATCAATTGTTCTGTCATCATTTTCTAGCCTACTCCATTTGTCCTCAAGACTGTTCATCTCATTATAGAACTGGAGTGTGTACTCCTGTACCTTTCCTTGACACCATGCCAGTGGGGCACTGCTAATCTTGGAAAAAAACGCAGACTCTTGAGATGCAACAGATTCCGCGTACAGACGAAGTTCTGGAGTGTGCTCATCATCTGGAACATAACCCAATATCATCTTAAATGCCTCCTGGCTTTGTTTTTCAAAATGGTCATCCCACTTGTCTTTTTGTGCAGAACCTGTAATTGAGGTGGATTCATTTTTGAGTATGGCAAATGAATCGTTTAGTGCCTTGTCTCGCCAGCCAACATAGTCCTCAAGCGACTCCTTAAATCTGTCGTATCTGTCAATGACCGAGAGATGCTTTAGATCAAAAGGAATGGGCTTTTCTTTTTCTTGTGCCTCCTTTAGTCCTTTCTGAAGCTCATCCCAACGAGCAGAATATTCTGCCATGATTAACAGAGTGTTTACAAATTAATAATAATTATCTCAGGCTGTCTTGAAATATATGATGTGATTAATTTTGCCTTCCAAGAAAAGCTAAACAGCATATTTGGATTATTTTTCCTGTTTTTTGTTGTTACTTTTTATTGGATGTGACATTTCTTGGTGTCAATAACATGTTCACAGAAATAATGATGGTTGGAGGACTGTTCTGGTCTGCGACATACGTCCTGATTATCTGGCGAGGGTTCAAAGACAAGACTTTTGGGATGCCAATGGCTGCACTTTGTGCAAACATCTCCTGGGAGGCAATATTTGCATTTGTGACCACGCATGGGGCTCCCCAACTTTATGTGAATTATGTCTGGTTTGGCCTTGATGCCGTCATAGTGATACAGTTTCTAAAGTATGGCCGAAAGGAATTTCCAAGCATATCCGGATGGCAGTTTTATGCCGTCTTTGCATTGGGCCTGTCAGTTGCGATCCCGATGATTCTGACAGTAAATTATGAGATGGATGATTCTGCTGGGGCCTATGCTGCGTTTGGACAAAACCTCATGATGTCTGTGCTGTTTGTCACAATGATGATGAATAGAAGGGGGGTTGAGGGCCAGTCATTTTACATTGCGTTGTTCAAGATGATTGGCACTGGGCTGAGCAGCCTGGCTTTTTACCAGTTCCGGCCGTCCACGCAAGACTCGGTACTGCTGCCGCTCCTGTTTGTCTCGATATTTGCCTTTGATCTGATATATACAGTTGTAGTTTATCGTAAATGCAGGGAGTACGGGACGCCGTTGAGGCGACTCTGATCATATCGCGAAGACCTCATAATTGTAATTATCTGATAGGATTCTCTGGTTTTCTGAGTAATGATGGCTAAAAAGAACAAAGCCATCATGATGTTTCTTTGCTAATATTTCTGCAATTGAAACTTTCTTTTGCAATTTGGGCAAAACCTTTGTTTTGTTTTCTTGGTTTCAGTGCCCAAAGGCGCCCCACATCTGTTACATTTCTCTTTGCTCATTACTGCCTTTTCATTTCCTGTTGATGGCCGTAATTATCTGCCCTTAATGAATCAAGCATATCCGGCTCTTTTTGCATGCTCTTGCTTGGTTTAGGCCTTTTTCTAACCAAATCTGCATCCTCTCAGATGACCAATACTTGGCATCCTTCTGCTCTATGTTGGATGACTCCGGTTTTGATGCTGGGGCTAGTCTGAATAACTGTCGATCTCGATGTCTGTCTGTAACTCCTTTGGCAACCCTTTCCACCATTCTTTGTTTTCAGGCAACATGGAAAATGATCCTCAATCATTAATAGATCTGTCGGTTAAATCATCAAGGCCATTGTTTGACAAAATATGACCAACTTAATCCTTGATATATCCTGTATCTGATGACTCGTCAGTCCTGATTTTGACGACAAGTGTGTCTCCTAGCTTGTTGAAGATCCTCTGGCGCTTTTCATTTGTCAGAATCAGTCCTAATGCCACGTCAATTGGAAGCAGGAATGATCTTCCAAAACTGCTGAGGATGACTCCTTTCAAACTAGGCCTGCCGCCTGACATGTCTGTTGCTTTCAGATTGAGGATCTTCTTGCCAACTGTCTGGCCTGTCTTGTACTCGAGAACCACCCAATATGTGAAAAACATTATGCTGGATGGGATGTACTGCATGCCTTCGGCCCAAAACACGTCCTCTGCCGTCTCAAAATCAATCGTTCCAAACGCCGTAAATATTACCGCAGTCGAAACTATCGACATGATGACAAAGTCAATCAGCCATGCAAGGAACCTGTCCGTCCATTTTGCAATTATGATCTTTGATGAACCGCCTGACTCGCTCATGAGAATTTGTCTTGCTCAAATTAATAAAACGTATTGATCATCAGATGGTTCTTTAATTGCCGTGAACTGGAATCTAGACGTGTAATCTTGTCTGATGCGACAAGTCCGACCAGAAACATGAGACTGACTGTGAAGGACTACCTGATTGCTGCGGATCAGAAAGGGCGCCTTAGGACTTAATAGCCTCTTTTCACAAACCTCTTTGAAACTATTTTTGATGACAATAAACCCGATTGATGTTATGCTGTGGACGCTGCGGCGCAATGAGAAAGATGTCGTCAATCTTTACAGCACGCTGTCTCCTCTGATGCAGATTGCGACCGGTGGAAACATGCTGAATTTTGGCTATTGGGACAATGAGAATTCGGATCCGCTGTCTGCCCAGCAAAACATGTGCGTCAAATTTGCGGCCATGGCTGAGCTTGAAACCGCCAAAACAGTACTTGATGTTGGAAGCGGGCTGTCATCTCCTGCGATGTTTTGGAAAGACACCTTTCCAAACCTCTCGATATCGTGTGTGAACATCAATTATTCCCAACTGTCTGATTCCGGGGCTCGACAGAACATCGGGCTTTTCAACTCTTCTTCCACGAAGCTGCCGTTCTCAAAAAACTCAGTTGACCGTGTCCTGGCATTGGAGTCTGCCCAGCATTTCAAGCCACTCTCAGAATTCATCTCGGAGTCAAAAAGGGTCCTGGTTGACTCTGGACTTCTAGTGCTTGCAGTACCTGTGACTGTGAATCCTGCATCCAGCAAAAAGCTGGGAATCCTCAGATTCACTTGGTCTTCTGAGCACTATTCCTTGGATCATGTCCGTCATCTGATCCGGTCAAACGGGTTTGCCGTTTCCCAGGAGCAGCTGATTGGCCCGTCTGTCTATGGCCCTCTGGCAGATTATTATCTTGAGCATAGGGATGAGTTGAGAAACTCGATACTGGAAAAATATCCGTCGTATGTGGAAAAAATACTTTTTAGATCAATTCAAAAAATGAAAAAAGCTTCGGAAGAAAAAATAATCGACTATGTTTTGCTAAAATGCAATTTGTAGGTGGGAATCACTTTTTTAAGCTAGGTTTTTATTTTTCATTTCTTAAAAAATGCCATGTCTGACATGATGAAGTTATACGATGAAAAGTGTAACAAGTTGCTTGTAGACCCTGAGATACGTTTTGCCGGAATTGTCGACAAAGACGGCAATCTGGTAACTGGAGGTTTCAAGAAGGGACTGACTCCATACGAGGGAGATGAGACCAGACTGCAATCTTTTCTGGAGTTTGTATCCAAGGCATCGATAAGAACAGAGTTTGACGAAAGCTTGGGCCCAATCAACTATCTTGCCGCAAGACGAGACAAGGCTGTCTTGGTAAGCTTTCCGTTCCCTATAACCAAAATCCTGCTGTTGATCTCTGCAGAACCCACGGCAAACATTGAGAGCCTTGCAAAAAAGGTTGTCGAGATATTCACCGATGTAAGCTAGGTTGAGAACATCTCGACGAACTGTTTAATTACACGTGATCAGAGCAATCTTTGATTATGCGCCATTATTTTCCGTTGTTTATGTTGCTGTCTATCCCGTCATGCTTTCTCGTCGCTTTTGCAACTGTTGGCGATTTCACTACTGACAAAACGCTGTATCATGATGGCGACTCCCTTGTAATTTCCGGCAACGTGGACTATGATCCTGCCCGTTTCTCAGTAATCATGCAAATCATTACGCCTAGCGGAAGCGGGCTTGCCCATGTTGACAGCATCATCCCAAAAAGCAATGGTTCTTTTTCAAATACTGTCCATGTGGGCGGACCGACCTGGTCTGAGGAAGGCAAATACACGATAAAGCTTTCCTATGGCGGAAACCTTGAAAAGTTCATCGAATATGTAAAAACTAGCCAGCCAAAAGATTCCGGCATATCTGGCCCTAAATTGACTCCTGCCAAGAAATCTGAACCTCTTACTGTCAAACCCACTTCGCCTTTCGAGGAAAACCCCAAACTGCGGATTTTGGGATTCCCTTCGCTTGACAAGTCCACGCAATATTATATTGACAGGTATAACGGCGAGCCTGAGTACAAGTTATGGTTTGATTCGCAGTTCCCAGAGCAGACCATTTATGACATATTGGGATTTTCCACATACATCCCTGATTGGATAAAGACATTTGCTCAAAACTGGGCTGCAGGCGAAGTATCTGATCAGGAGTTTATGACTGGACTGGACTTTATGCTTCAGAACAACATCATCGTGATTCCTAATCTCAACTATGCGCACCACACCATTGACGACGTGCCTTATTGGTTTAGGAACACCGCACAATGGTGGTCAAATGATCTGATTTCCCAGCAAGAGTTCATCAATTCGATAAAATACCTCATTCAAGAGGACATCATTCTGATTGAGTGACTCAGAATGCTTTTAATTTGATGCAGCCTGACATGTTGCATGAAAGCGACGTTTGGTGCGGGGTGCTTCTGGCATGTTGAAGACCTGCTTGATAAAACCAGGGGCGTAAAGTCAACCACAGTAGGATACATTGGAGGACAGTTGCCAAACCCTACTTATGAGGAGGTATGCACTGACAAAACTGGCCATGCAGAAGCCGTGGAGGTGGAATATGATCCTGACGTGATATCCTATGAGGAACTTCTGGATGTGTTCTGGAACAACCATAATCCTACAACGTTAAATCGCCAGGGCCCTGATGTGGGAGTCCAATACCGCTCGGCAATTTTCTATCACAACGAGGAACAAAAAGAGATTGCTGAAAAGTCAAAACAAGAAATTGAAAAGTCCGGCAAGTACGAGCGCCCGATTGTCACTGAGATTGTCCCTGCACCGTCATTCTACAAGGCAGAAGAATACCATCAAAAATACTTCAAAAAACACGGGCTTTCATAGTGCTATTTTACAATCACTACTGGGATCTTTGCCGTGTGTATCACGTAATTTGACACGCTTCCAAAGAACATCTCCTTGGCCGAGCTTCTCCCGCGAGAACCCATCACAATCATGTCAAACTTGTCTTTGCCATGCGCAATCTTGATTATGTTGTATCCTATCTCACCCCTTACTGTCTTCTCCTTGAAATCAATCCCGTTCTGTGCTGCCAACAGCTTGGCATCCTCCATGAACTTTTTTACCTCCTTGTCCGGAGCTTTTTTTGCTGTTCTCACTCCCCTGAACTCCGAGTGTGGGGGGGCATAAATCGCATATACGCCGGTAATGGTCGCACCGCAATGCCTGGCCAGCGTAATGGCAGTCTCAAGGCCCCTCATTGAGTTTTTTGAGCCGTCAAGAGGTACCAAGATTTTTGAAATTTTCCTTTTTATCACAATGTCCCAACATTTTTCATGTTAAAAAACATACTTGCAGTTATCTGCTTAAAAATATAAAAGCAGCCAGACGATCGTCAAGCTGACTAAAACTTATCTACTGAGATAATTGAAGCTAAAACGGTGGAAGAAAAATTCATTGAGATTGATGGCAACAAGATCCGCTATCTTGAATCTGGAGACTCCAAAAGAACACTGGTACTTGTTCATGGGTTGGGGGCCTCATCCGAAAGATGGGGCAAGGTCATCCCTATCTTTGCCAAGCACTTTCGTGTCGTCGTACCTGATCTTATCGGGTTTGGACACAGCGACAAACCTCTTGTGGATTACACCCCTGAGTTCTTTTTAGATTTCCTGGAAAAGTTTTTTGCAGCATGTGGCATTGATCATCCGAGCATAATTGGCTCTTCATTGGGAGGGCAGCTGTCTGCAGAATATGCGTCACTGCACTCACATAGTATCGAAAAACTAGTCTTGGTGTCCCCTGCAGGGGCAATGAAGCAATCAACGCCTGCCCTTGACGCATACATCATGGCCGCGCTATACCCGAATGATCAAAGCGCAAAGAATGCCTTTGAAATGATGGAGGCATCTGGCGAAGAAGTCGGAGCTGAGATCGTCAATGGGTTTGTGGAGCGCATGCGCCTGCCTAATGCAAAGCTTGCCTTCATGTCTACCGTATTGGGATTGAAAAATTCCGAACTGATCACATCAAAGCTCCCGTCCATTTCGGTTCCTACATTGATCATCTGGGGCTCAAAAGATCCCGTAATACCAATCACTTATGCCGATGACTTTGTCTCGTCAATTCAGGATTGCCGGTTTTTTAGGATGGA
>JAGQHE010000020.1 GCA_020431995.1 Candidatus Nitrosopumilus sp. | reverse complement strand
AGATAGACATACTTGTCCTTGTTTGTGACCAGTCTGGAACCGTACTCTTTGCCAATGGCATCGGAGTGTTTGATTACGCCGATATGGGTGTGCAACGATTCCTTTCTTGAGATTTTGACTAACCATTTTTTTGAATTATTGTAGAAAAATAACACCGGAGAATTGTTCTTGATCTTACTCATGAGATTTTCCCAAAATTTTTAGATAAGAATCTACTGGTTGGTTTTTCCATTTAGACGGAAATCGGCATCCTTAAGTTTACAATTTTTGAAGAAGGTCTGTGAATGAGATTTATGTTTATTGTAACACGTGTAACAAAAAAGTGAAGGCCGTGATTCTTACAAAGCATGATAAAGAATTTGATGAATCCACAAAAAGTTACAAGAGATACGGCATGGTCAGAATCCTTCAACACCGCATAGGGTTCCGAAACAACTGTGATAACACATCACAGATTAAGGCACTAGTGGAATCAGACTTTACGGACGATAACGGGGTAATGATCTGAAAATAATTTTCCAAAAACCAGGTTAAATTCAAATTGCTATGTGCTCTAAAAAATAACAAGACTTGCTGATGATTATCTCAACGGGTTCTCTCTGATTTTCCTCAAATGTGATGAAAATTGCCGAATTATGAAGCAGTTTCTTGTCCAAAACGTGGGCAAAAGATCGCATGCACATAAGCCAAACGACATGCGTTTAGAAATTTAACCTAAAAGTAATTCTTTTTGGCCCCGTTTTTTTATCACAAACATAGTGGTTAGGTCTGCATTGAGTCAGAGACATCTTACGGCGTTAGCTGGAAGAGCCCGATGCTCACGTAAACTAGTTAATGCATTTTAGTCTCCGAATGGAGACTGACTTTTTTTTTACAGAACGCAGGAACCATAAAATCCGCACAAATACGACATCTAGGACTGATCCCCAACAGTATTTTAATGCCAATGGCTGTCTTACAATGAATTGACAGAAGTTCAATTAGCCGGATCAGGCGGATGGGTGAATGCGGAACTTGATGATGAACAAGTGATAAAATCAAAACTTGTCCCGAACATAGATAAGCATTTTCTGTCATCCCTTGAAAAGCTAGAGACCAAAAAAATGCTGAGACATTTTTGCAAACAATGCGACTCCGAATTTGAGGGGCCGACCAAAATCCAAATCGAAGAACAACCTAACGAGGAGGTTGCAGATGGACTTACTTTGATAGAGAGAGGTCAATATACCTGTCACAAATGCGACTCTGTTATCGGAGAGTACCGAGTATTCCAGAAAAAGGACTGATGAGGAGAAACAAGTTCTTCATGACTGCCAATGTTGTTTTTCAAGTTGACAATACGCATTCAATAAATAATGCATTTTTTTACTGATGTTATGTCAAATATGAAATGCGTATCATGCGGAATTGGTTTCTTTTCCCCAACAGGCTCAGACAAATGTTCCAAATGCGCAGGAAACGAATCCCAAGGACATGGCGGACATGATTCCTGTGGTTGTGGACACAGCCATTAATCTCTTTTTTTCTATCATGCATATATTGAACAAGTATTGGTTAAGTTCATGGCAAAAACATCCGAACAGATGAAGACACTTGTGGAAGATTTTATCAAGATTACTCGTGTCAATTATGAAGATCAAACAGAAAAAGTCAGAGAGAAAAGCAAGATAATAGAGTGGCAGTTTCACGTGGGATCAAACATCATAGTTAGCAAAAATGCCAACAGGTCGGACAGAATTCATATCAATGTAAACATGAGATTCCCGCCAGAAGATGCAAAGCTGCTTGTCATGAAAAACCCCTCATTTTCAAAAACGATCATGGAAATAAGTGAGATTTGCACGATGTGCGGCATAGGACACCAATGGATGAAAGACGGCGAAACCATCATAGGATTGGCATTGTTCTCGCATGTCGATGAGCAGATTCTGGACCGCGTCTCGTTTCATAACGCCTGGGACAACGTTGCAAGGATTTCTGGACACGTCCAAAAAATACTGCGTTCAAATTTTAGTGGATTCTCATCATCCAGTACAACAGACCAAACCTTGGACAAATCCATGTATGGGTGACTGCCATGATGAATTGAGTGTTTCTTTCCAGATTATTCGTCATTCCGAAATGAACATACACGGGTAAAACGCACCACATGTTGGCATGATTTCTTTTGATCATAGAATCCTGAGCGAATATAGGCTCAAAATAGCAAAGATGGAGACGCTGTCCAAGTTCATAACGTCTCATCGTGACCCAAAAGGCATGGAGTCCAGCGATGCGTCGGATTTTCTTGACGTGCTGATTGATGAGGCAGACAAATTCTATGAAAACAACGGTGACATCCTGTCAAGTAATGGGAAAAGACCTCATGACCGCTCGCGATTGTCTGAGAACAAGAGATGGATTGAAAACATCAGCCTTTTTTATAAAAAAAACCCGCGTAGAAAGCCGCGCAAATAATTGCCGCTTAGTGTCTGCCAGAACGTAGATGGAAGTTGTTGCAACAATTGCATGCCTTCCTGATGCATTCCGGCTCTCTCTTATGTTCGCAAATGCCGCATTCGCAATGTATTATCCTGACTCAATTTGACATTTTTCATATTTAATGGATATGTGTTTCCAAATGCCTGGCATCTCTTTCCTAATCGCAAGATCATCTCTCAAACATCTGTCATACGTTTTCATAATGACTGTCATTTAGCAAAACGTTGTTTCTTGAATAATCCACATCTATTGCGATTACGACTGGCACGTCCTTGATCTTTTTTGCATCTTCCAAAATCCTTTCAAAGTCCTCAGTGGACTTTGCAACATATCCGATTGCCCCAAAACTTTCAGCCAGCTTGATAAAATCCGGGTTTGTGAACCGTGTGAAAACACTTTTTCCAAACTCATTTTTCTGTTTCATTGAAATCATCCCCAGATCACGATCACACCATACTATCGTGATGACTGAAAGCTTCAGGCGTACTGCCGTTTCAAGTTCCTGTACGTTCATCAAAAACCCCGCATCCCCGCACATTGCAACAACA
This sequence comes from Candidatus Nitrosopumilus sp., assembly GCA_020431995.1. Lineage (GTDB taxonomy): Archaea > Thermoproteota > Nitrososphaeria > Nitrososphaerales > Nitrosopumilaceae > Nitrosopumilus. The sequence goes on along the minus strand of JAGQHE010000020.1, from coordinate 6,549 downwards.
TTTCTGTCAGGATAGACTATCTTTGCGGCAATGGCTCCTGGGAAAGCAAACCCCATCGAGCAAAAACCGTTTGGAATTATGCATGTGTTTGGCTGATATGTCTTGTATATCTTGGAAATCCAAAGCTTGTGAGCGCCTACGTCCGATAACACAATGTCGTTTTCAGCCAACGCATTTCTGACGTCGATTACAAGCTTCTCTGGCCTTATGGGAAATGACATGTCATTGTTGAATGAGTCACGTCGCCCGTCCACCTCGCTGATGATCTTTCTGAACAACTCGGGAATTTCTTTTCTTGGAAGTATGTCCAGTTCGGGGTTTGATCTTTTTTGCGATTCCAATTCCTCCAAGATGGCATCAACTGCATACCCTATGTCCGAAACAATCTCCACCGTCGGTCTGTAGTACGTATACACTTCGGAGGGGGTAAAATCAATGTGTATGATTTTCTTGCTAAAATCCAGATTCCAGTTCTTCGGACTGTATTCCACAAGATCAACCCCTACGGCAATCACGACATCGGCTGACTTCATTGCAAGCAATGCATGATCAGCATCTTTGATCCCAATTGTGTGCAAGTGCAGAGGAGAGTCATCCGAGACGACGCCTTTTCCCATGAACGTGTTCATGGCAATAATTCCTGTTTTTTCTACAAATTTTCTAATGTAATGGCTGGCATTCTCACGAACACAACCGTTTCCTAGGAAAATTACAGGATTCTTGGCTTCAAGAATCAGCTTTGCTGCCTGCTTTACCAGCTGTTCGTTTGGTCCGGATCTGAACACTGGCTGAGGCTCTATTGGCGGAATGTCTGCGTCTTTCTTTGCGACATCCTGAGGTAGTTCAATATGCGTTGCACCCGGCTTCTCTTCAAGCGAAATCTTAAACGCTCTTCTTACGATCTCTGGAATGTTCTGAGGATTGCGTATTGACCAGTTCCACTTGGTGACTGGTTTGAACAGTGTGATTGCATCCATGTTTTGATGAGATTCTTTGTGCAGCAGGTGGGAATCAGTCTGGCCGGTAATGGCAAGCAGCCTTGATCTGTCCATGTTTGCATTTGCAACTCCAGTTACAAGATTGGTGGCACCGGGACCCAGTGTGGCAAGGCAAACGCCCACTTTCCCTGTAAGCCGCCCATACACGTCAGCCATAAAAGCTGCGCCTTGCTCATGGCGTGTTAAAATAAATTTAATTTTTGACTCAGCTAGAGACATCATAAAGTCGGCATTCTCTTCACCTGGGATGCCGAAAATGTATTCCACTCCCTCATTTTCCAGGCATTTGACAAACAAATCAGATGCCTTCATGCTGTCATGCTATGTCATTCTAGTCCTTAAACATATGTCCTGGCAAAATGATTCACATGGTGCTTTTTATACGCAGTCCTTCTAGACATGGCATGGCAAAAGAAGATTTGGAATTCAACACGTTAACAGAAGTTTTTGAGAAAAACATCAAACAAATTTTGAATAACCGGGAATCCTTTCTGCCTCTCTTCATCAAAAATTTTTCTGACGGGCACAGGGAATATTCCAATTACATTGATCAAGTATTCAAGGTCATGCGGGCCGTTGAAGAAAATTCAGCCATCAAACCCGATAAGAGGTTAATGAAATTATGCGAAGAATACGTTGATGAGTTCTCAAAGATCTACCTTTCACATATAGACATGTCTAGGCAAACCCTGGCAAATCACTTGGAAATGCGTCTGTCGTTCATCACTACATGGAATGAGCATATGAGAAAATTTGCAGACAGCTATCAAAAGCCAACTTGATGATAGAAACCAAACATTTATGGGCAAATGATGCCTGCCGTAGTGTAATTGGTTTGCACGCCAACACTCTAGAGAGATGACTGTGTTGTCTCTCTAGAATATTTCAATTTCAAGCCTGAGCCAGATCTTGCTATGTTGATGGGTCTTGCCGTCTTTTGCCCCTTGGGTTTGTTCTTAAAACTGCCCCGCAACATGGACATCGTGTGCTCTGAACCATTAAAAAAATGCTGCAAAGAGAACACCTTTTTTGCCCATTGCTGTATCTGGTTCCATTTGGGACTTTGGAACCTTTGAAGCCATCACATACGCCTTTACAAGAATACCCCATCACTTGCCCCCCTCAAAGGTTCTGTGACAGCAAGGGCAAGTTGAATATCTTGAAATTAATTCCAGGTCACATACAACGCAATATTTTCTAAACGTGCTATTCCCTGAATTTCTAAATTTTGCGTTTGCGTCATAATATCCGCAAACACTCCTGCAAGAATGCTCATTCATGTTCTCGCTCCACATCAAAAAATGATCCGCAATCCTTGCAAAATATTCCGTAGTTTTGAATATGAACAGATGTGTTGCCACAGCTGACACAGATCCTGACTGCGGGGTTTACCGTTTTCTTGTCAAATTCTGATTTGTTTTGTCGAACATTCTGTATTTGCATGTCCTTATTAGGAATAATTCCTAATTAAATGTTGTTACTTGTTGATAATTATTATTGATAGATAGTAACTATAAATATTAAATAAAAGTAAAACATGTGTGCAACAGCTAGAAGAATTGGTGACTTCGCTTCGCAAAGAGGGGTTCAGAATCACACCACAAAGAATAGCGATAGTGGAGTACCTTTTGAAAACTGAGGAGCACCCAAGCGCAGATCATATCCACAAAACAATTCAAAAAAAATACCCTATGGTAAGCCTGTCTACGGTTTACAAGACACTTGATCTTCTGAAAGAGAAAAAACTAGTCAGCGAAATAGAGGTCGAGGGGGAGGCGAGATTTGATGCGCATACAGACGAACATATCAACCTGGTCTGCATGAATTGCGGCAAAATAGAAGATGTTGATGAAAACTCTCTAAAAGAGATCCAAAACAGGGCTGCAAAAAAATCAAAATACCTTATTGTAAAGAGTAGTTTTGAGATGTTTGGTTATTGCACAAATTGCAAATCTAAATTTAATTAGATTCTATGCCGAACATACTTGGCAACGATGAAAAAACCAGGCAATTGGTTTACAAGTTTCATGTTTGACGCAAGGATCAATTTTCAAGTCTGTTCTGTGATTGATCAGTTTCCTTTTATCTGATATTTGCGCATATACAGTGAGAACAAATGTCAACAAAACAAGTAGAACAGAGATTGTCTCGACGCACAATCATGGCCTTGCTGATAGCAGGTCTAGCTGTCGTTATCGCATTCACAGTTACGCCTTGGAATATCATCCCGACTCAGGTCACTGAAAATGTAACGGTGCTGGCGGTTACAGAATACGGATGTGTGGGAGAATCTCGATATGGCGTCAGCGTTGTCGTACCTGAGTGTGATGCTCAAGTCGGCGATATGGTATCTGCCACATTTTATGTCCCTTCAATGGAAATTAATGGATACTATGACAGGTTAAATGACAGAGTTGAAATGGTTCAGCCATAACCTCTGTCTCTTTTTTTGGAAAATACAAATCAGATTGAACTGACCCTCATCTTTTTTGCATCCTCCTGATTAAACTCAGTACGGCCAGAACCATTGTGAAATATGGCATGTGCCACAACTAGATGTTGCATTGTCTGTATGTGATGTTACATTGCATCAGGGGCGGTTATCCCAAGAAGATCAAGTGCTTTTTCTATAGTGCTCTTAAATGACCACACCAAGCATAACCGAGAATTCTCAAGTGGCTCGTTGCCAGTATCCAAAACCTTGACATGCTCATAAAACGAGTTAAACGAGACTGCCAGATCATGGCAGTATCTTGCAATCACCTTTGGCGACAAATTATTTGCAGCATCGCGAACCTGCATGTCGAAAAGACCTATGTTTTTAACCAAATCTATCTCGGATTCCTCCATGAGCAATGAATAATCAACATCGATTGACGGTGTTCTGTCTGCTTTTTCTAAGATTCTGGATGCCCTTGCATGAGTATACTGGATATATGACGCCGTGTCTCCTTCCAAACTCAAAGATTTTGTCAAATCAAACGTGATTATTTTGTCCAGATCTTGCTTTATCATCTCGTACCGCAGGGTCCCAACCGAAACAAAATGCGCAATCCTTTCTATCTCTGAAGCGTCCATCTCTGGATGTCTTTTCTGGGTCTCACCGCTTGTCTTTTCCTTTAACAATTCATATACGGTGTCTGCATTCACGTAGACTCCTTTCCGTCCGGACATCTGGGCTTGCTTCCCATCCGTGTCCAGACCCAACGTTTTTGCAGTATCTGGACTAAGTGTCACTGACTCATAACCAAGGTGGACATATGCGTCAGGAACTGCCTTGAATTTGGCCATCAGGGAGGTGATGATCTTCTGCAGCCGAGCTTGGCGAGAATCGATTACGGTGACAACCTTTTCTCCAGTAAAATCCTGGCTGTTGCGATCATTCTGGTTGAGCGTAGTCTGCCACAATGTTTTCGAATTGGGTTGCTCCTTGTCATACTTTTCATAACTGAAAGGATCCTCAAGCAATCCTAGCTTCCATGCGGCATATGGTATGTCCTTAGCAATGTACGTGGCAGTGCCGTTGCTTCGTACGATTACCTTGTCTTCTTCCTTGCCTTCTCCACGGATAACCCAGCAGCCGGAATTCTTGCCGTCGTTTTCAAACTCTATGAGACTCATCTCTTTTAGCTTTTGAAATATTTTATTCCACAGTCCTGATCGAATTATCTGCGATTCAAAATTTAGGCAATCATAAAACACGCCCAAATTCCAACAAGTCTCCAACTGGGCTGCTAGGACTCTCTTGGTAACCCTGTCTGCAAATTTTGCAATTTCAGAATCGCCGTCCTCCAGCTCTTTGAGAATATTTTTACGAACCTCGTCCAGACTGGAATCTGACTCGTACCGTTCAGTGGTTTTCACATATACGTCATCTCCGCAGTAATGATCAAATTTTTTCCCCTCGGGTGGCTCTGGATCAAATCCGAGATGCCTGAATCCTAATATGATGTCTGCTACTTGAAGGCCAGAATCATCGATGTAGTTTAGGACATTCACTCTGTACTTTGCTTTTCTAAGGATCCTGGAGACGGTATCGCCAATGACTATGTTTCGTATGTGTCCTATGTGCAGCGCCTTGTTGGGATTTACGCTCGTGTGCTCTACAACCATCGTGGAATTATTTCCAATTTCAACATCGCCAAAGGTATCAAGGTATGATTCTGATAATATCATCTGACTTAGTTTTTCCCAGTTGGCAATGAAGTTCAGATATCCTGAATGATGAGCTTCAGGCTTCAAAACAAGCGTGCTGGCGCAGTTCAGATATCTTTCCGACAGCATCATGGCAATATCCTTGGGATTTTTCTTGAGCTGTTTTGCAAGCAGGAAAGAGATGTTCGAACTAGCATCCCCGAACCCCGGATTTGCCGGTACGACCGAATAGTTTACACCGGATATGGAAAGATCCGCAAGTATCTTGTCAAGGTTGTTCTCAATCTCGTCTATCATTGCCTTGAATGTCATGTCTTATTTCTGAAAGTTTTGATGCTAATTTATCTTAGTATCCTGCTTTTGACCAGTTAATTGCCGCGTTGGCAAATTTTGTTAATTGCTTTCTGAAATCCAAGTCTGACTGGAATGATGTATGGGAGGTTAGAGCAGGACATGTCTCACGTTTTTTCTGCACTTCAAATTTTGCAAGGTCGCTTTGTTGGTATGCTTACATGAAAGGTATTTATGATAACTCTGACGTTCTTCTAAAAAACTGCCCAGAACAATGGATGAAATAAGGTGATGATAAGAAAATGACTGTCCAAATTTTGTTGATTGCAGGCATCATTGTGATCCTTTCACTAAGCGCCCATGATGATGCATTCGGAGCCTTTAGAGAATCAAAAAACGTGATGGAGGTAACACAACTCAACGAATATTCCAACTACGTTCATTTTCAACCTGAATGGAACAGCTATCCGAGAAACCTCATAATTGATGTATCTGCATCTTGGCATCGTCAAATAATTCCTGGAGATGAGGAAATGCAGGATATGTCAAAACACGGTGCAAAACAAAGACAAAATACACTTCAGTATGTCAATGGCAAACCTGTAGTTGCAGTCCAATATGATTACCGTGATTGCCAATCCCAATGGTTTCATTATACAAAAACAGGACTTGATTTTCTTGGGGATCAGTTTTTTAAAAAAGAGTCTATTCATAACACTGCGTATGCCGATGAAGAGCAAATAGAAAAGCTCAAAGGCGGATTTGCACAGTTTGTTCCGATCTGTACTTCCAAGAGCTCTACAAATCTTGAATACGCTATTTCTATTAATGACGACGCAATAGGCTTTGACGTTTATTTTGTTCCGTCAGAGATCCAGCAACTGAACTATTTTTTGCATGATGGAAGCTTTGAATACTATGAAGAAGGGGGCTGTTCTGCAAACAACTTTAAAAAATTATTTGGTACTTGCAAAAATGTTGACAAAAGTGGCGGGCTGCTAATGGTCATTCCTGACGAGCTGTCAAGACCTATGACAAAAATCTCCGTCAAACTCACAGAAAAATAACCATTGCGCAGATGACCTGGCTAGCATGAAATTCACTG
>JAGQHE010000019.1 GCA_020431995.1 Candidatus Nitrosopumilus sp. | reverse complement strand
ATTATTTGGTACTTGCAAAAATGTTGACAAAAGTGGCGGGCTGCTAATGGTCATTCCTGACGAGCTGTCAAGACCTATGACAAAAATCTCCGTCAAACTCACAGAAAAATAACCATTGCGCAGATGACCTGGCTAGCATGAAATTCACTGTCTGATCATTCGTCAGTGCTTCCTAAATGCCAATACTACATGTCTTCTGCTTGGACTCTTGCCAAACAACTAGTCGTTTGGTCTTTACCTTCTAATCTTTTACATGTTTGGTATGTGCTGTGTTTCTCTTGATAACTCTCAAATGCCTGTTCTGGGATTGACGTAAATTTCGATGCTATCTACAGGTGTGGCTGAACTTGTGCCATTGCCTACTGACACGACTGCATTGAATCTCCCTTCCTCTTCTGGAATCCATGACAGGCCAACATTGAGGGTTTGGCTGGGGCTTAGTGTGCCAGTTATCCATTTTGCAGGCTGAACTGTGATCTTGTCCATGTCTGTTATCTCCACAATGTACACGAAATTATTTTCGTAATCGCTATGATTTGTAATATCTGCTGTGATCTGTATGATCTGATCTGGTTTGACGCTGTCAATCTTTTGGCCAAGTGAGTTTACCAAGTCAATTCTGTTAATCTGCATGTTGTCTTTGCTTGGGTTTTGCGTTACAATGTTTTTGGTAGTAGGCTCGCTCTTGTTTTCAGACGGCATGGTGATTGGCATTTCATTCAGGCGCTCCCAATCCACGTTGATGCCCGGATCGTTCTCGTATCCCTTTACCAACTCTGCTATCCTGTCTTTTAGGTGAATCTCAAGAATGCCTGCGGTGTCTGTTTTCTCTCTGAGTATTCTCTCTTGGGTAATGTCTGCAGTCTTTCTTATTTCGGAAATTTGCTTGCTTACGTCCTCTTTTGTGATGTTTTTGACTCGGTACTCTTTGATGGCGTCTTGTATTTTCTGTCTTGCTTGCAGGTCCTCATTTTCGATAACCTCGTCATATTTCTTTTCAAGTGTACTCTTTTTGAGGTCGTACTCCTGGCTGATCTCGCGAATCTTTTCGTTTATCTGGTGTATTGCGTCACTGCGTATCTTTGATTTGTCCTTGTTGAGAATATAGTCGACTAGGGTGTGGTTCTCTGCAGTCCTGCTCTCTATCATTTCCCTTGCGTCTGATTCTAAAACGCATTGGTATTCTGATGTCGCAACGTCGTAAATCACCTGGTATCCGTCCTTGCATGATGTCCCTGGATTTGTTTTGACCTCTGAAAGGGATGGCTCTTCTCCTGAAATGATGATTCCTTTGGCTCCTGCGTCTGTCCATTTTTTGGCAACATCCTTCTCAATGCATGACTTGCTTGCCGATGTTACTTGCGATACCAACACAAGTCCGTCCGCGCACTTGGCAGCATTACTCCCGGATGTGCCTTCGTCTGAATTTGCAATTATGTATCCTGGCTGCAACCTGTAATCCGAGTACATGTTGGCAAGCTTTATCTGAGTTGTGGGGGACAGGTGGACTTGTCCTGTTGAGTTGAAGACTTGCTGTTCTTCATAAACTGCCAAGTTGTGTTTTATGTTGAATTGGGCATTCATCTCTATTATCTCAATTTTCTGAGTTGATGCAGCTTCGTGGTATGCACTCCTTGCATCCTGCATGGTCCCGCCATCTGCTAATACTCGATTCATGGCAGTTCTTCCTGCATTGATCTTGCTTTCAGTGAATTCGAACTGATCCCAGAACACTCCCTGAACGTATGACGGCTTTTTGCTTACAAACCCGTCAAAGGCGTTTCTTGAGGACTGTTTTTCCCACAGTCTCTCCCATTCGTCAAGGTCCTGTTTGAGGCGTTGAACTGACATGTCACGCATTTTTTGCAGATTTTCCTGAGCCTGATTTTTCTCATATTCCTTTTGCTCTAGATCTGCTATCATCTTTTTTGTCTGCTCTATTTTTTTCAGAATGTCTTGTGCTACAGGATCGTTTAACAAATTATCCGAAAATGTGATCTGGGTTCCATCTGACTGGGCATGTGCATAGGTTGTTTGTATGAGGGATACTGACATCATGCATGCCATAAGAAAGTAAAATTCTGTCGTGTTGGTTCTTGACAATCTTCCTGAGATTCTTCCTTTCTTGGCAGAAATCATCATTTTGCGTAGCACATTGTGCATAATAAAGATTAGTGTACTAATGATTATATTATAAATAATTATAACATCAATTAATATGGCACTGATCAGTCAATCACTTGAAAGAGAAAATGAACGGTGATCTGAAATGAAAACACTGGATCTTAAGGAGAGTATCGGGTTACTGCTAAAGACGTCTGCCAAGACATGGGAAAAGGCGGCAGATATAGAATTGCGTGAACGCTTTGGCATTGCTGGTGCAAAATGGAAGGTAATTGTTGCGCTTTCGATAAAGGAAGGAATTACGCAAAAGCACATATCTGACATGGTATTCGTAGAAGCCCCCACACTTGTGCCCGTGCTAGACAAGATGCAAAAGGAGGGATATCTTACAAGACAAGCAGACCCAAATGATCGAAGAAATAACTTGATCTTTATGACAAAAAAATCTAAGGATCTGGTGGATTCTATAATTGACTGCATATTGGATATAAGAAACATGGGATTAAATAAGATCTCAAAAAAAGACATGGAGATTACCAAAAAGGTCTTGTCTCAAATAGCAAGTAATACCGAGGAGTTTATACGACAAAAAGGTGAAAAAACCGATCCTGATCTATGGGCTGATCCACAAAATGAATCCAAAAAGACACTTGTAAAACTATGATCGTCAGCATCGTTATTGGTTTTGTCTTTTGGTTCGGTGTCTTCTTGTATGAGTATTGCCGAAAATATCTGACTGAGCATGTCTTGTGCAGTTAGGCATGTTTTTCTAAACCCAGCGCAGTTCAAGGTAACAAAACATTCTGTATGCCACGTCGATATTTTTTCAACTTTTTGTAGTGTTGCATGCTATCTGTTTCATCATCTGTTACTTGAGATGCTTTTTTGGCTTGTAGACAAAACCTGTCTTAACCATGGTTTTCATTATGTCAGTTCCCAATTTCTTGATACAAGTTTGTCTAATGCTTCAAGAAGGCCATCCCCTGCATGAGCAGAGACCGTTGTAGTGGCCTCTGATTTTACTTGCTCTGATGCATTTCCCAAGGCAATGCTGGTCTTTGCTATTTTGAACAGCGGAACATCAGTTGCACTGTCACCGATTGCAATGACGTCCTCTCGTGAAATCGACAATTTCTTCATAACCTCAGAGAACCCAGTGCCCTTGTCGATGCCGTGAGAATTAATGTGATATGCGTACTGGCTATCAGACAGCACTGCTTTGATATTGTTCTCGTCTAGGATCTTTCTTGCAAGATCCAGATCAAACGTTCTCTGCAAAACAACCTCTGTCATCCTGGGAAAAACCGGTTTTTCTTCCACATTCTCGATGCTGTTTTGAATCACTTTCAGCGCATTTTTACATTCATCAATGTTTCCAAGCATGATGTGCTCGTCAGAATTCATAGTTATGCATCCGCCGTTCTCCCCAACCGCGATTTTTGTAGTCCCGCCAAATACCGAAAGCAAAAACCCCTCAATTGATGATCGGCCTGTCACATATATCACATTATGACCCATGTTGGTTAAATGCCTGAGCGCTTCAAGTGCGCCAAGATGAATGCGCCCCCCGCCATTCTCAGTTATTGTGCCGTCAATATCTACTGCAAACGTCCTCTTCTTCACAAGAATCCTGTTTTAAACTGAATAATATTTGCTGCGTAAAGAAATCAAGTGTTAGGATCTTTGCATTTGAATCTTTTTTGAGATTTTTTCAGATAACAAGGATGCAAAAATACCCATCGCTATTGCTGGTATGACCGTAAGTGAAAACACCTTGTTAATCAATTCAAAATAGACAAAATAAATCAAACTTGGGGATACGATCTTCCCGAGCAAGACTTCATTGAAAGTGTACATCACATAAGGGTAATACACCATGTAAAATGTGGATCCGATTAGTCCTCCTGCAAAGACACAAGAAATCTTGGATCTGTCGTATCTCAAAATTATGTCCGACATTACAAATGGGATTAGGTTCAGCAAATAGAACTGAATTGAATCATAAAGTGCAAAATTGGGCATGATTGCAGTTGAACTGTACACTAACAGAAACAGGCTGCCAAGAATACTCATGGCTCCAAATTTAAAATCGGATAACCTAAATGCAAAGAACATCGAAATTGAGATCAGGAAGGGATATCCAAAGGAAGCAACAAAAAATGCAAGTACTGGGTCTGGATTAAATTCAAAAAAATCCGTACTGGAAAATGGCAATGACAACGAAGAGAGTATCCCGGAACCAGACAGCCAAACAGGAACGACTGCTAAAATTATCATGTATGCTGAAACTGAGCCGCTGCTGTTGATTTTCAAATATCTTGAAATGCCTACCATGCTGCCAATGCTGCACAAAAACATCCCTGTAATCAGCATGAAATGAGGAGGACTCAGTAATCCATCAAGACCGAAATTGGAATGCCATACAAAGTCAAAAGGGCCCGCCCCTGCAAGCAATGCAATCCCAACCATCCCGATCTTCAAAGAAACCTGATATGACTCCCTGAAACTTCTTAGATTTCTCCATCCTGTAAAAGACAAAGCAACTCCAATAAGAGATATCAAAACTCCAAAGTACATCAGGGCATGGGGGGAAGAGAAAAATGTTTCTGGTTTGCTTAGCAAATGATTTGTTATGTCCCAACTCCCACCAACAGTGACTAATAATATTCCAAAACTTGCAAGAGCATTCCCAAGAATAAAAATACGTCCAGAATGAACCTGAAGAAAATTCAAATTGTTTTTTGATTTGGCAGACATGTCATGATCCCTGTTCATAGAATATTATGGGTTTACATTCACCGAATAAACTAAAACATACTCATCCTGATGATCTAAAAATCCTGAATCCGGATAATGTGAAAGGTTGCTTGCGTGTGGAATGTCTACTGATTTGACATAGATTGTAAAAATGCCCGGTTTTTCAGGAGTGATGATCAGTCCCAGGTGATTTTTAATCCCAGGATAATCCGGCCTAGTTGTGGCTTCAATAGACGGGTATCTGGAAAAAGTTGATTCCGTTCCGCCGCTATATCTGGCACCTATTTTGTCCCCTATTGAGATGTATTTGGAAGACTGAGTAAAATCATAAGTCGCAATTTCGACTGGATCGATTTCAACTAGATCTGGAAATGCTACTGAGACAATATGGATGTCCCCATAGTCCCCAATATTCTCTGAAACAACGTTCAATCTAAACGAATCCCCTAAAGAGATCTCTGAGTCACTCAGATCAACATTCAAGTGTGGCTGTGGTACTAGATGTTCGGTTGAAAGAAACTGCTCGGGCAAAACAAAAAGAGTCAGGATAAAATATACCGCAATGAAAAATCCGGCAAAAACACAAAACAACAATCTTTTCATACCATTTCGCGCTCGTTAACTGTTAAAAAAGGATAAGATAGATTACATGCAAAAAACCAAGGAACAAAGCATGAGGTACAATAGTAGGGAAATGTGATTGGGAATATGGCTAGAAAGGGACAACTAGAAGAAATTTTTAGCAAAGCACTGTTTGCCGATGAATCTGGACAATACAAAATCTTCTATCGTAATTTTGAAAAAATAAGAGAAGTCACATTACCCGAATTTCTGATTGAATCAAATAACTTTCAGACAATCCCTGTTAGCAGAATAAAGAAAATAAAGAAAAGTAATACGGTTTTATTTGAAAAGAATTACATGGTTGGTGAATAGCATTGGGAATTCCTGAAAAGATAAAGGCCATTCAAGACGAAATGGCAAGAACTCAGATCAACAAAGCCACCGAGCATCACATAGGTCTGTTAAAGGCAAAGATTGCTAAACTCAAAAGAGAGCAAGAAGCTGACATAGCTAAAAAATCCGGAATGAAACAAGACGGATTTGATGTAAGGAGAAGCGGTGATGCGACAGTTGTGTTTATCGGATTGCCAAGTGTTGGAAAATCCACACTGCTAAATAAAATGACGGGTGCAAACTCTACAGTAGGCGCTTTCCAATTCACCACTCTTACAGTGGTGCCAGGAATGATGGAGTACCGTGGTGCAAGAATTCAGGTTCTAGATCTTCCCGGAATTATCAAAGGTGCATCAACAGGTAAAGGATTGGGGAAAAGAATTCTATCTGTCGCAAGAACCGCAGACCTCGTGTTGCTTATACTGGATGTGTTCCAGCCCTTTCATGAGGATGTCTTGGTGAACGAATTGGGAAATATCGGAATCCGGCTTAACCAACTGCCTCCCAATATCACAATAGAAAAAGCGTCTATGGGGGGAATTGCAATTGCTCAGCAAGTAAAACTGACAAAAATCACTGAGAAACACCTCAAAGACATCCTGCATCTTTATGGATTAGTCAGTGCACGTGTGGTAGTCAGAGAGGATCTTACATCAGAACAACTGGCAGATCATATTGCTGGAAATGTGAGTTATTCAAAAGCACTAACCGTTTTAAATAAAATTGATCTAGTGGATCAAGAATTCCTAAAAGACTTGAAAACAAAAATAAAATCTGATGTAATTGAGGTGTCTGCAAATTCAGATACCAACATAGATTTACTAAAAGAGAAGATCTATGAGAAATTGAAATTCATCAGAATTTACATGAGGCCTAAAGGTGGAGAAACAGATTTCAAAGAGCCGTTAATTGCACGAGAAGGAGACACTGTTGAAGATATTTGTAACAAACTCCATAGAAGATTGAAAAAAGAATTCAGATATGGTTTGGTTTGGGGTAAAAGTGTAAAATTTGGAGGACAGAGAGTGGGTCTGAACCATATTTTACTGGATGAGGATGTATTGACAATTATCAAAAGAAAAGGAGTGTGATCTAGTTGGAAAACAGATCAAAAAGATCAGTTGAATAGTACATCATGAAAACAAAAAAGATCCAATGTATGTTGTAAAAAGATCCAAACATGAGTGCATATGCGTGATATGTCTAAAATACATCTTCAAATCATTCTGTTTGTTTGATGAAGTTCACATTTGAAAACAATCTCTGAGAATTTTACGATCACAAAAAAATTGAGAAAATTATTACTTGACAAATAGTAATCAAATTGTGTAAATTTTTTTAGTTTAACTACTGAAAAACAATGAAAATGCCGATTCAGTATGGTTACAAAAAGAAAAGCTGCAACTAAACGTAGATCAACATCTAAATCTACAGCAAGAAAGGCAGCTCCAAAGAG
>JAGQHE010000100.1:1830-7161 GCA_020431995.1 Candidatus Nitrosopumilus sp. | reverse complement strand
TTGAATCGGTAAAGATATAATGAAATAAATTTTTGGAATAACCATGTCATCTAAACAAATGCCGCCATGGCTCCAAGAACAACTGATGAAATTACAACAATCTCAACAGAGTCTTCAATCGCTAATGACTCAAAGACAGCATCTTGAAATGGAAAACGCTGAAACAGAAAAATCTCTTGAGGAATTAAAAAAAGTCGCAGATGGTGACACCGTCTTTAAACAAACTGGAACAGTTATGATAAAATCTACCAGACAGGAACTAATTGATGAATTAGAAGAAAGACTTGACTTGGCAAAAACCAGAATGACTGTTCTTCAAAAACAAGAGACACGTCTTAAAGAAACCCTCAAAGAGCAAGAGACAAAAATTACTGAAATGATGAAAAGTGGTTCCGCACATTCGCCCCCTGTAGAAGACAATCCTCGAAAATAGGTTCTGTCTGGATTCCACATGAGATATTAACAAATTATTATACCTGATGTTTGTGAGATTAGAAAATCTTCGAATAGTTATAGATGAGAGAGAGCGAAAAAGTGGGATTCCTGATTTACTTAAATCAATAGGCATGAGTATTGAGATGAAAACACTTCCAATTGGTGATTATATTGTTGCCCCTGAAACCATAGTTGAAAGAAAAAGTATTCGTGATCTGATGGCATCCGTTTTTGATGGGAGATTGTTTGATCAGTGTTCCCGATTAAAGGAGCATTTTGCACACCCAATTGTTCTGATGGAAGGTAACGTGGATGAAATTGAAGACATTACTGAGAATCCTTTGATATTTTATGGTGCCCTATCTAAAATTGCTCTCGATTTTAAAATACCGTTAATCCCGACCCCAAGTGCAAATCATACGGCAAAATTATTGGTATCGCTGTGCTCTCAACTAGATTCTCCTAAAGGCCCATACCTGAAAAAAATCAAAAAATCCTCTGATTTGGAAAAACAGCAGCTATCTCTTCTTTGCAGTCTGCCTGGTGTTGGCGAAAAATTTGCAGTCCGAATGCTTGAAAAATTTGGCACTCCTCTGAAAGTTTTTAGTGCAACTGCTGCCGAGTTAGCAAAAATTGAGGGACTAGGGGACGTACGAGCAAAGAAAATCAAAAAAACCCTTGATTCTAAAAGCAGTCTGCTCAAGACGTCTGATCAAAGAACCCTACATGATACATGATATCGTTAAATAATTACTAAATTACAGTTTTCTGTTAATTTCATCTGATTGGCTTAGAGAAAATCTCTCTAATCCGAACCTTGTGGTTTTAGACACCCCCGTCCAAAAAACAGTGTTTCTTTATGGACATCTTCCTAATGCACAATCTCTTTCTGTTGATAAAGTAATCCAATTTGATCAATTTGGATCTAACCTTGTAATTGAACAGGAAGAAATCATTGAATTTTTTACTAGTTTTGGAATTGACGAAACCAAAACTGTTGTTATAATTGGTGATTCAATGGATCCTTCTGCTGCAAGAATTGCTTGGACCATGTTATATTTTGGGCATGTCAAACCCTCTTGCTTGATATCAATGCATCTGATCTGCAAAAATATGGTTTTGAACTAACTGAACAAATATCGTCCGTTCTACCCGCATTGTTCACTCCCAAGATCAATCCTGGGATTAGGGTGTAGTCTGACTAAAAAGACAATTTGGATGACTATCAGATATTGGATGCGCGCAGTCCTCAAGAATTCATGGGTGGGCACTTGCCTAATTCAAAATTAATTCCGTTTACTGATGGGATTGATAATGATGGTAAACTTTTTCGTGATCCCAAATTTCTTAAAACGATGTTTTCAAAAAATCATATTTCCAAAGATAAGGAAATTGTTTGTTGTTGCATGCACGGTGACCGTGCATCAAGTCTGTTCCTGCAATTAAAAATTGTAGGGTTTGATAAAACTTTACGATGGCTCATTTGTTGAGTGGTACGGAAAGCGATTCCCCCTTGAGCAGCTTTCTTTTTAACAAAGTTCCACACATGGGACATTCTTTTCCTTTAGTGTGGCTGGTACGACATCCTGGACAATAATGAATCCATTTTCCCACATCCTCTATCCCTTGGGTCATGATTGGTGATATCTTCAAACCCAAATTCTTTGCTACATTTGAAATAGCAAAATCATCACTAATTATTTCCCCTTTCATCTCTATGCACAAAGCAATAATTGAAATATCCTGTTTAGAGAGCTGTGGGAAGTCTCCTGTATCCTTTGATGCTTTAATTGCTGCATTAATGTGATCTTTATCAGGCTCTCTGATTTTCAGTCTGTTGGTTTCAAGTAGAGTCCCTAGAGCATCATGGTTTTTCTTTATGTGTTTAATTTCATCGTATACTGAAGATGTTGTATAACAATCATCAGATGATCTAAACGGAACTCCTGCATAAAATGCACTAGCATCTAAAATCCTAAAATCCAAGTTTACTCATTTGTCTCAGTCCGCGTTTTTTCAATCTTACAAAGACTGCTGGTTTTTTATATTTCTTGATGATTATTGGTTCACCATATCCTGCTGCTTTGACAACTTGTGCATCAACTGCTATGTTGCAATCATGTGAGCATATGATCTCTATTCGCTCGTCTGGAACTACCATCGATGCTAATCTGTACACGGGTGCAACTGGGGTGATAATTAAAACATCCAGACTTTCATGTAAAATCGGCCCGCCTAACGAAAATGAATGACCTGTTGACCCGCTTGGAGTTGCAATAATTACCCCATCCATTTTTTGTTTAACTGTGTCATTTTGAAACTTTATTTCGATCTCTGCAGTTTTGGTCAAGTTAGATCTGCTGATGTAAATTTCATTTAATGCTGGGGGGAATTCTTTACCCCCACATGACGCAGTAACTCTTGTTCTTTTATCTAAAAAGAAATTATCTTTGATGATCTGGTTGATCGCATCATCGATTTCTTCGATTGTTATTTCTGCTAAAATTCCTCTGTTTCCTCCAACGTTTATTGTCAAAATTGGAGTCTCATTTTCTAAATTCCTAAACACTCGAAGAGTTGTTCCATCGCCACCAAGTGTGATGACCAGATCTAGGTTCTCTTTTTTTAATTCCTCCAATGCCTCCATCTTTTTTGCTCCTTCTACATCAATTGGTGAAATGGTATACACGATAATTTTTCTTGCTAAAAGCATTCTTGTTACATCTTTTGCAGCCTGTTCAGATTCTTTAGATCCCACTTTACTTACCACTGCAACTTTTTGTAGTTTCAAGTAATTCTTCTGAATTGTATTTACTTAAAAATCATATTTTTGGACATCTTAGAAAAACAAATAAGTATGAAAACAAGACCATACAAAACATGAGCTATGCGCATCCTGAAGTCTTAGTAGATACTGAATGGGTATCAAAAAATCCTCCTGATGAGAAGAGGAAGCTGGTTGAAGTTGATTATGATCCTGTTAATGGGTATCAAAAGGGCCACATCAATGGTTCAAGTCTAATCTGGTGGAAACGTGACATCAATGATCCTATTACAAGAGACATCATTGGCAAAAAACAATTTGAAGAATTGATGGCAAAGAATGGCATTACTTCTGATACTGAAGTAATTCTTTATGGTGATTTCAATAACTGGTTTGCGGCCTTTGTTTTCTGGGTTTTCAAAATTTACGGGCATGAAAATCTAAAGATAATGAATGGTGGAAGGAAAAAATGGGAATTAGAGAATAGGGATTATACTACAGATGAGCCCCAAATACCCAAATCGACATACATTGCGCAACCGCCTGATGAAGGACTCCGTGCGTATTTGTTTGATGTAAGTCGCGCATTAGGAAAAGAAGACACAGTGATGGTTGATGTAAGATCTCCAGCAGAATTCTCTGGTCAAATTACAGCTCCGCCAGAATATCCGATGGAACATGCACAAAGAGGCGGTCACATTCCAAGTGCACATAATATTCCTTGGGCAACCGCAGTTGATGACACTGATGGCACATTCAAATCTGTTGAAGAATTAAGACAAAACTATGAACCAAAAGGAGTGACCCCTGACAAAGATGTAATTTGTTATTGTAGGATAGGCGAAAGATCTTCGCATAGTTGGTTTGTTTTAAAATACCTGCTCGGATATCCAAGAGTTAGAAACTATGATGGCTCTTGGACTGAGTGGGGTAATATGATAGGAAATCCTGTGGAAAAATAAATTGCTCTTAGATCTTCCTGTTCTTAAGAAAGGAACTTTTTATTTTGTGAAAGATGGTGAGTCTGATATTATTCTGGAGGATAAAACCAAACGAGGCCTTACTGTACGCGAAACATCCATTGATGAGAAAATAAATGTTAAGTCCGACAAGGGCATGATTCACGATATGGATGGGATTGGTCACTGGGTTCCGATTCGATGGTATTTTTCAAAGAATCTCTATGGCCTAACTGATGTCATCTTGCATGCAGAGGCAATGGAAAAAAAATACATTGAACTTAGAGAATTAACTTGTCCAGACGATGACTAATAACCTTTTTAAATAAATTAGAGTTACTAAAACCAGATGTCCTTACTTCTAAAAGATCGAGTTTGGTCCATGGAAGCACCTACTGCAAAACGTGGAGTATATCCGCTACATGGTTTTAAACTTGGACTGTACAGATTGCCAATTAAACTTGAAGATCCACTCGAATTAAAATCCGTACATGATGGTCTCAAAAAGGCATTTGAAATGGACATGTACGCTGACAGAATTTTTGCAACATACAGGTGGAAGGAACAAAACATGGAAGATCCTGATGCAAAGGGCTACGAAGAAGTTGATTTATCAGTTACAGTGGAAATTGTTACTGGCGAAGTTGTAGATATTATTTATCAGATTTTTCCTATTGAGAAATTCGGTGATCCTAATTGGGTGAAAGATTATCGAAAGAAAGCAGATCATTTTGCAAAAATGGTCATTGACACTATTCTACGTAATACTATTTTGGCTGATAAGATGGTTTCATATCTGGCAAAGACTGAAAAAATTTCTGAAGTCGCAGCAATTCAAAAACTCGAAGAACTGACTCCTCTTGCAAAAATTGTTCTTGGCGCAAAACCAAAACCTGTTGAAGCAAAAGAAGATGATGTCGAGGAAGATGACGCTGAAATTGAAATACCTGACGGTGCAAAGCCTGGTCCTATTGATGTTGACTACAAATCAAAAATGAAGCCATCTGCACCATTTGAAGCAGCTGAACATACGATAAAAACTTGGGGTAGAAAGGGCACCAGTAATGGCATTATGGGTGTTTGGGGCGAATTTGTATCCGTGGATTATGATATTTGTATTGCAGATGGTGGATGCATTGAAGCATGTCCTGTTGGTGTTTATGAGTGGCTTGA
>JAGQHE010000100.1:0-1777 GCA_020431995.1 Candidatus Nitrosopumilus sp. | reverse complement strand
ATTTTCTGTCTTGCTTGTGAAGGCGTATGCCCTCCTCAGGCAATCAAGATATTTGAACAAAAATAATTGGTAATCTTGCAAGTATAAATAGCGATTAGCGACTCTGCAATTAGGGATATGGCAATTAACCCTTTTACTCAACTGGTGTTTGATCTGTTTATCTTATCAGCTATTATAATCACTGCGTACACTTGTAATTTTTATTATCTTGCATTTCTTTCTAGAAAGAAAAACTCTCTTGCAAAAACTAATTGGGGAACTCCTTCTATCACAATTCAACTCCCGATATACAATGAAAAATATGTTGCCAAGAGACTCATAGACGCAGTCTGCCTTTTGGACTACCCGAAAGACAAAATGCGGATCATGGTTTGCGATGACTCTGATGATGATACAGTTGAATTACTTGGAAACGTTGTTGATCATTATCTGAAACAAGGATTTCAAATTGAACATGTAAGACGTGGCACTAGAAAAGGGTACAAAGCTGGTGCACTAAAACATGCTATGCAAACTACTGACACTGAACTTGTTGCAATTTTTGACGCTGATTTTATTCCTCCTACATGGTTTCTAAAAAAGGCGATCCCGCACTTCTCAAAACCAAACATTGGTCTTGTTCAGTGTCGTTGGGGACATGTAAATGAGAACTATTCTGCAATCACTCAAGCACAGGCGCTCAGTCTTGACTTCCATTTTCTTATTGAACAAAAAGCAAAAAGTAATTCCCATCTTTTCATAAACTTTAATGGTACTGCTGGAATCTGGAAACGTAGTTGTATTGAAGATGCTGGAGGATGGCATACTGCCACATTAGTTGAAGATCTTGATCTTAGTTATAGAGCACAAATGAAAGGATGGAAGTGTGTTTTTTTACCAGATATTGTAGTTGATGCAGAACTACCTGTTCAAATGAATGCCGCTAAAAGACAGCAATTCCGTTGGGCAAAAGGCTCCATTCAGTGTGCAATCAAATTACTTACCGATATTGCTCTTAAACGTAAAGTCTCAATTGAAGCAAAGATTCAGGCATTCATACAATTAACTCGGCACATTGTTTATCCTTTGATGCTGATACAATTTTTGGCACTGCCAATTTTGTTAGCGGGGCAAGTTAATCTCTACGTGGTTAGTTTTCTTCCTGTATTGACAATTGCAACTTATCTTGCAATGGGACCTGGTGCATACGTTCTCATTATGCAGAGTATGTATCACAAGTCATGGAAATCAAAAGCGAAGATCTTGCCTACCTTGTTGGTGTACAATGCAGGATTGTCAGTAAATAACACTGTTGCAGTATTTGATGCAGTTTTTGGAAAGAAAAATGAATTTCTTAGAACTCCAAAATACGGTGTGTTGAAGACAAAAAACGATTGGAAAAATAATGCGTACAATTTACCTTTCTCAAAAGTGACTCTTCTTGAAATTTTCTTTGGTGTGTATGGCGTGCTTGGAATTTTTGTCTCTATATTTTCAAACAACCCTATTTTTGTCCCAATAATTGGATTGCAAACTGCTGGCTTTTTCTATATCTCTTACATGAGTTTGTCTCATACTCGCTTTAAACAAAATAAAATTAAAACCAAACATACAAAGACTAAAAATGAAAAAACCGCAAATACCGTTTACAAACTTTCCATGATTGGGATCATTGCAATCATTATCTTTGGAATCTCCATGGCTGTATCTGGCTATAATTCTGATATTTACCCTCTTGACAGGATTCGAGGGCATTTTGATGGGGTTATAGGCTCGTCTGATCCGCTTGTAATCCGCA
>JAGQHE010000099.1 GCA_020431995.1 Candidatus Nitrosopumilus sp. | reverse complement strand
CCATGATCTTTCAGGAACCCATGACCTCTCTCAATCCGGTTCATAAATGTGGAGCTCAGATTGTAGAATCAATCAACATGCACTACAAGGTTTCTAAGAAGGCCGCCAAACAAAGAGCCCTAAAGCTTTTAGAAGAAGTAGAAATTAAGGAACCAGAGAAAATTTTTGATTCATATCCGCATCAGATATCCGGCGGACAAAAGCAAAGAGTCATGATAGCCATGGCAATGTCATGTAATCCAAAATTATTGATTGCAGACGAGCCAACAACAGCACTTGATGTCTTAATTCAGGCCCAGATCGTGAACCTGCTAAAGAATCTCAAAAAAGACGGCATGTCCTTTATGCTAATCACGCACGATTTGGCAGTACTGTCTGAGATTGCAGACAAGGTTGGGATAATGTATGGTGGCCAGATAGTGGAATTTGGGTCGTCCCAAGAAATTTACAAAAACCCGAAACATCCCTATACGAAGGGTCTCTTGGAATCAATTCCTACATTGAGTGGAAATGTTCCAAAATATATCAAAGGAATTCCACCAAGCTTGCTTGATCCTCCTACTCAGTGTAGGTTTTTGGATAGGTGTCCCGTGGCAGTTGAAAAGTGCAAGCGCATCCCGCCAAAATTCAAAACCGAAGCTGGCTATGTAAGATGCTGGCTATTTGAACCTTTGTCTTGAATTGAGATATTCTTCGTCGATCTTCTTCAGGTATGTCTCTTGAATATTTGAAATCTCTCTTGCCACTGTATTGCTGCAAAGTATCCTTGCATATTTTACCAGTTCTGAGTTTTGCTGTGTCTTCTCAAACTCTGCAATTCTTTTAAACGATTCTTGTTCATACCTCATTATTTCTTTGAATTCTTTGCTGATTTCGTCCACTTTCATATTTTGATAGTCTTTTGAGTTTGATTTTCTAAACGTGATCTCATTGATTAGCTCCTCTATCTCATCAGATTCTTCCATGTTTTTTAAAAAAGCAAGCAAAGATAAATCATTTTTGTCTTTTCTTTTTGTGTTCTAAAACGTGCTTTAGCCCTTCTGTCATAGACAGTGAATCCAAATCAACTTCGCAATAAGGACATTTCAAATCTTAAGAGAATTTCTTTACGATTGGCAAACATGAATCGATTATTCTCAGCATCTCTGTTCTGATTACTTTTTTGTCAATTGATACCCAAACTCTATACTTGCCTATTGCAAAAGAGATGGTCTGAACCTTCTTTCGCTCTTCCCAAACAAACTCTATCTCTCCAAGATTCTTGTCGAAGAATCCTTCAAGATCCGTCTTCATTGCAATGTGTGAAAACTGGTATTGGGTGTTTTTTTCATCTAAAAGTGGAATTAAGTCTGCTCTTCGCCTGTATGCTAGTAGCGCGCCATTCTCTCCTATTACCCCTACAAATCTGATATATGGGCTAATTCCAATTATCGCGTTACAGATATCCTCGGAATCTTTCTTTTCCATTTGTTGTGTTGTAAAAAGAATGTTATTTATGATTTCTTACCTCTAGTTTTAATTAAATACTGCCTGCAATCAGCCTGACTTGTGGATTTTGTTGATCTGTTTCCATTTGCACCGGAAGTAGGTTACCTCAGTTTGGCTCTTGTGAACTTTTTTGGTTCTCTGATCCCATTTGTTCCTCTGCCTGGGTTTCTACTTTTGGCAACAATGTCGGTAGGCAATACATTTGATCTTCATATCTTGGCATTGTCCTCTGCAATCACTGCCACTGTTGCAAAACAAATAATTTTCTATGTAAGCTATGGTGGAAGAAAAATCATCAATGAAAAAACCCGAAAAAGAATGCGCCCGTTTGAAAGACTAGTTAAAAGATATGGTGCCGCAGCTGCGTTCTTTGCTGCCGCAACTCCAATTCCTGATGATTTGGTATATGTTCCTCTGGGTTTGGCAAAGTACAATCCCAAAAGATTCTTCGTTGCAACTCTTACTGGAAAAATTGTTCTTAGTTATGTGATAGTTCTTATTTCACACCACCTTGGACTGTCATTGGTAGAGCCATTCCTTGAAAACATTGATGATGCTACTCCTGTATACCTCGGAATAGTTGCTTTTGGAGTCATGATGACTGTAACAATCGTGTTACTTCTGAGATTGGATTGGGCAAAAATTCTTGGAAGATTTGCCCCCTGGACTCTGGATGAGAACCAAGAAGATTAGATTTTCATTTTAAAATTCCACAACTTGTCTGTTGCTTTTCTGATTCCTACTCTTGGTGACCTGGTGATTTTTCTTGGTTTTATTCCATCAGTTATGTACAGTTCTGATTTTTTTGTCAAATCGAGGCCATAATGCTCTTTTGTAATTTGTAGTGCCTGTGTTAGCTTTCCAGGACCGTTTGTAAGATCTTTCAAGTTTACGTTGCTTCTGTTTCTCAGCATCTCTTTGATTCCTCTCTCGGGCTCCATTGCACGAATAAGCACTGCGCCAGCTGCCGCCCTTGGACTTCTTGCCACCACGTTAAAGCAGTAATGCATCCCATATGTGAAATACACGTATGCAATGCCAACTTCTCCAAACATCACCTTGTTTCTATCTGTGATCTTTCCAAATGCATGACTTGCAGGATCATCTGTGTGTCTGTATGCCTCAGTCTCTGTAATTATTCCTGATGCCGTTTGGTTTCCTATCTTTCTTATTATTCTCTTTCCTAGTATGTTTTTTGCAACACTGACTGTATCTTGTAAATAAAATTCTCTAGTGAGTATACTCAATGTCCACTTGTATCTTTCTATTGTTTTTTAATTCTTTTATTATGTCAAATAATCTTTTGATGTCGTTATTTAACACTGTGATTAATTCTTGATTATAAATTGTTGCAGCTGGGTGAACTGTCAGAAAATACAATTGGCTGTCTTTTCTTACTACTTTCCCTCTGAATTTTGTAATCTCTGATCCTCCTAACATTGAATTAAATGCGGTATTTCCCAAGATGCAAATTATTTTTGGTTTGATTATGGAAATTTCCTGTCTGATATAATCCTGGCATGTGTTTCTTTCATCCGTGTTTGGAACTCTGTTGTTTGGAGGCCTGCATTTTACAATGTTCGTAATGTATACTTCCTCTCTTGATACGCCTGCTTCTTCAAGTGCTGCTGATAGTTTTTTTCCTGCAGCCCCTACAAACGGCTTGCCTTCTCTGTCCTCATTTCTTCCTGGTGCTTCTCCAACAAAAATGACATTTGATTGAAAACTGCCCTTCCCGGGTACGGAGTTTGTTCTTGTCTTACAAAGTTCGCATTTTGTACAATTAATGACATTTTGTTTGATTGTTTCCAGACTCATTTAGTTTACACTCTTCACTGTTGCGATTCCACGTATGGTCGGTCCTCCATTGCCCATTATCATTGATTGCATTGGGTCTCCTTTCCCACAATTAGTGATCGGTCTTATTGTGAAATCATCTCCGCAGGCATCAATTGATTCAAAGAATTCCGGAGCCGTCCCGATAACAATCACGTCTCTTAATAGGTCTGTTATCTCCCCATTTTCAATTTTTTGGGCATACTGACACGAAATACTCCAATTGTGCCTTTTCATATCTATTGATGGGATTTTCATATTTGAAATGAAATATCCATTTTTTACCTCGTTAATTATTTCATTTGCTTTCCAATCCCCTTT
Source organism: Candidatus Nitrosopumilus sp. (assembly GCA_020431995.1). Taxonomy (GTDB): domain Archaea; phylum Thermoproteota; class Nitrososphaeria; order Nitrososphaerales; family Nitrosopumilaceae; genus Nitrosopumilus. Next base: position 4,535 of record JAGQHE010000099.1, on the reverse strand, counting down.
TCCTATGCACGTACATGCCATGCGAATCAATGGCATGAATCTGTAGTTTGTAGCTCGCATGTTTCCTGTTGGGTGTGTGTCAAATGTTACTGCAGTCTCTCTATTTTGCATATGGTTTTTTAACACTCCTCTCTCAATCAGGGTTGTTTTCTTGGTTTTGACTCCTTCGTCATCAAAATAATACCAGCCCAAGCTCTCTTTGATTGTGGGATCATCAAACACATTCAACTCCTCAGAACCGATCTTCTGACCTATTCTTCCTTTCCACCATGCGCCCCCTGCCCATGCCATCTCTTTTCCCAAAACTCTGTCAGCTTCAGATGGATGCCCAAGTATTTCGTGTGTTAGTAATGATACAAAGTCTGGATTCATAACGACTGTTGCTTTTTCCTCTTTTGCAGGTTTTGCATCTAATAACTGTGAAGCTTTCGATGCGATCTCTTGTGCGCTATGATGAATGTTGGTGATCTGCTCTAGTCCTCCTCTTCCCCCTTCGGTGATGTTAACTGACTGTGTTGATCCTAATTCGTGAGATGTGGCAACCATGTCTACAACCACATCTGTAAAGTTCTGTATGATCTCAGAGCCTTCACTGTTTGTAAAGTATTTTGAATTATTCGTATACCATGGACTTACAACTGATTTGATGATTCTTGGGGTGTTTGAGATGATCTCGCTGCATTCAATTCCAATTTTTATTAATTCTTCTAAATCCGGTTTTTTCAAAACTGGGAAATCTATCTTTGTTTTGTTGGGATCGTTTGGATGTAGTTTGTTTTTATTTCCGGTACTGTTTGCCATGTTTTTCATTGCGGCATCTATTGCGTCTTTAATTTGCTCAAACGATTCTGGGTTTGTAACTGAGCAAAATCCCCATGCCTTTCCTCTGTTTAGTCTGATTCCTATTCCTCTGTCGTTACTCGTTCTAATGTGCTCTATCTCCCTATTTTCCAGCGCTGCCGACTTTCGTTCTTGTGTTTCTGCTCTGGCATCACAATACTGGGCTCCAGAGTCGCTTGCATATCTGACTGCTTTGTATGCAAGTTCTTGTAAATCTAAATCCATAATTTGACTAATTCCCATGTGTCCTAAATCTTCCGATTTTAGTGATTTGAAATTGCAGGCATGGTAAAGTAATACTCGTCTTCAAAATCATAGTCTGTTATACCTTTTTTTCGTAAAAATTCAAAATATTCTGTACAGTTTTTGTAAAATTCCTTGTTCTTTACACTGGTCTGCCCCATACTGTGTTTCTGTGAAAATCAGCATTTTTTCACAAGAGTGAGTGTTTTTAGTTCTGAAAGTTTGTTTTCTTTAAGTAAAAAATGGTTCAGTACAAAAGTATCACTGGTTTTTTGGAATGACAAAGAATAATGCCACCGTTCGCAGCACGACTCCGCATGCGTCTCATCTAGTTCTCATGATTTCTTTGTAGGTTGTCCACCCTCTGTACCTGTCAGTGTGTCAAAAACAGGTTTCTGATAAAAAGAAGCCATTGCGTATTATCCTAAGACAGGATCATTTTGACTGCTGCTAATCATGATCAAAAAGTGATTGCTGGTATTTGGAATACTGTAGAAGCATGCATCTCGCCTTTTGGCTTTGCTGTACTTTAAAATCGGTTCATGATGATTTAATCAATGTTGACAGCATTATGGGTAACTAATTTAGTTTGAGAAAGTAATTTAGGGAAACAACTATTGAGGTTTGTTAGAACATGTCAAAAATCGTGTCTGACACCAGCGTCATCATTAACGGTCAACTGATTACTCATATCGAGTCAGGTTCAATTAAAAACTCTGAAATCATTATACCTCAAGCCGTATTTGATGAACTGCAATCTCAGGCATCTGGAAATAAAAAACAAGGGTTTGTTGGGTTGGAGAATATTAGGCGACTCAAAGAATTATCTGGCAATTATGGTCTTGTAATGTCTATTAAAGGCGAACACCCGTCAATTGAAGATATCCATCTTGCTGACAGTGGTAGAATTGATGCCTTGATAGCTGATCTTGCCAAACAACTTGACGCTACTCTTTACACCTCTGACAATGTTCAATACCTGGTTGCACAAGCAAAGGGTCTTGAAACTGTCTTTCTTCAACCTGTAATTAAAAATGGGTCTATGGAATTTCTACGGTTCTTTGATTCCGAAACAATGAGCGTTCATCTGAAAGAGAACCAATGTCCATTAGCAAAAAAAGGAAAACCTGGGGAATTCTTGTTAACCAAACTCAGTGATGACATCCTATCAAGAAGTTATCTTGAAACGATTTCCTCACAAATTTTGGATTTTGCTCATATGTCTGATTCAAGCACGGTTGAAATTTCCAAAGTAGGCGCAACAGTAGTACAGCATGAAGATTACCGAATAGCAATCACATATCCTCCTTTTTCTGAATCTTTTGAAATCACAATTGTTCATCCAATCGTTAAATTATCTCTTGATGATTACACTGTTTCTGAAAAACTAATGACGCGTTTTTCTGAGGGTGCTGAAGGGATTGTGATTTCTGGAGCGCCTGGCTCTGGAAAAAGCACTTTGGCATCAGGACTTGCGAATTTCTATCACAGCAAAGGAAAAATCGTCAAGACCTTTGAATCTCCACGTGATTTGCAAGTAGATCCTGGGATCACCCAGTACAATAAATTGGATGGCAGTTTTGATAATGCTGCTGATATTCTACTGCTTGTTAGACCTGACTATACGGTTTTTGATGAGGTACGACGAAGAGAGGATTTTAAAACTTTTGCAGATCTGAGACTGACTGGGGTTGGAATGGTTGGAGTCGTGCATGCAAATTCGCCATTGGATGCCATTCAGCGCTTTATTGGAAAAATAGAGCTTGGGATAATCCCGAACGTTTTGGATACCGTGGTGTTTGTAAAAGATGGGGAAATTAAAAAAGTCTATGACTTGGAATTAAAAGTCAAAGTGCCTACTGGAATGACTGAATCTGATCTGGCTAGACCTGTTATCGAAATTCGAAATTTTGAAGATAACACGCTGGAACATGAAATCTATACCTTTGGAGAGGAAAATGTAATTGTCCCTGTTCCCTCCAAAGTTCAAAAATTCGGTATTGAAAAGCTTGCTGAAGATAAGATAAGGGAAACTTTCAAAAGATATGATCCTGGCGTTCAAGTTGAAATTTTATCTGATAATCGAGTCAAAGTCATGGTGGATAAACAATACATTGCGTCTATTATAGGAAAAGGAGGCTCTAACATCAACGAGATTGAAAAATATCTTAATGTGCACGTTGACGTAGTTGAGAAGAACTCTAAATCTCTGCCCCTGTCATCAAATAACTTGTCCTTTACTTTTTCAGAATCAAAAACTGCATTACTACTAACTGTTAGCCGTGAATTCGCTTCAATGCTTGCTGATCTCTGTGCAAATGGAAAATTCGTGTCTTCTGTAAGAATTGGAAAAAAGGGACAAATCAAAATCCCCAAGCGTTCGGACACTGGACGATTACTTGTGGAACTCTCTTCATCTCAAAGCGACATACAAATATTCCTTAAAGATTTTTAAAATTCTCAATAATCTTCGGATTATCTTTTAGAAATGTTATGAACTTTCTTAACTGCTTGATTGTTTTGGGGTTGAGATGATGCTCAATTCCTTCTGTGTCTTGATTCGCAGTATTGGATTCCACCCCTAGAATCTCGAAAAACTCTAGTAATATCCCATGTTTTTGTCTTATTCCTTGAGCAATACTTGTCCCTTTGTTTGTAAGATTTATGGCGTGGTATTTTTCATATTCTAAAAACCCGCTCTCTTCTAGCCTCTGGAGCATCTTGGTGACGCTTGGTGCACTCACGTCCATATACCGTGAGATGTCTAATGTGGTTGCATACCCCTTTAACTCTATCAGTTCTGAGATTATCTCCAAATAATCCTCCATTCTCGTACTTGAGCGTGTTCTTTCTGATTTGTGAGCCGCCTTGATTGAGTCTAACCTTTTGGAATTCTTAACTTTCATGCAGTCTGTTTCTAAACTCGCCCAGTATTTGAGTGTCTTTTCTAGTACTTTTAGTTATTCTTTATTGACTGTGATGTGACGGTTGTTGATCTTTGATTCTTAACTAATTCTTTCTAAACTAAAATTGGAATGGTTGACCCCCTAAAGGAACGCCTGGAAAAAATAAGAAAAGTCACAGATTCAGTTAAACGTAGAGCAAACCTGTATGGTGAAATTAGCGGAATTGACAGTAAAAATACTTCTAGCTCTTTGGGTGTTCTTCAGAGGGCACCTGCACCTGGTAAGAAACTACAAAAAATTGGATTTTTGATGTTATGGATTCCGGAACCAACTGGTGTCACTTGTGCCATTGGGGGCCCCTTGATACTTGCAGGGAGGTATCTTGACAAAAAATACAATGGTTCAACCCTTCATGATATTGGCCATGAGACAAAAAACACAATTTCCTCGATAAGTGATTTTAAAAATTCTGTAATGTAATCTTAGTTTTTAAATGGAGGACAACAAGCTCTGGCATGACTACTAGGAATCAGGCATTGATCCCAA
>JAGQHE010000018.1 GCA_020431995.1 Candidatus Nitrosopumilus sp. | reverse complement strand
CTGGACGAGTTTCAATTAAAACTCAGTGGAATTGAAGATTCCCGATGTCCCTCTGACGTTACATGCGTATGGGAAGGCCAGGCAGTTCTTACATTTGATATACACGATAACGCCCGCAACGAATCGTTTTCCTTTGTTACTGGCAAGGTGACCACGCATTATGTTGACTCTTATGATATAACTCTGAATGGGATTGCGCCCCTTCCCATAAGCACTAGAGATATTTCTGAGGAATACGTGGCAAAACTAACGATATCTAAGAGTGACAGGGAACATCTTCCTCCGCCATTAAAACAGATCAACGCAGGCATTTTGTTAAACGACATACAATGCAATACGGGCAAAGTTCTCATTGTCAAACATTCTGGGCTTGGAGGAGTATGTGTCTATGAAGACTCGCTTCCAAAACTGATTCAAAGAGGATGGGCCTTGGCAAAAAATGATATGAGTGGTTTATCATCCTCTATGATGACGGAGAAAAAGAATGTGGCAGATGGCCCCAAGCTAAACATTGCAGCCGAAATCATCGATGGGAGAAAATATCTTGTATTTCGCGGATATGGTTGGAATATGCTGCATAATGTAGAAATTACAATTACTAGTGGCGATCAAAAAATAACCTCCATCAGAAGCAAGACAAACGATAACGGTATGCTGTACATGCCGTGGCTTTTGCCAGACAGTCTGCCACCTACATTGTATGCAATACATGCAACTGACGGGGTGAATCAAAACGATTCAATAATTTCAATCCCGATGACTGTTACAGGAACATCTGGACCTTACTCATCGGGGCTGGAGGTTGGGATCACTGGGGAAAAACAAGTAAGACGCGGCACAACCCATGTCATGGAAATACAGGTAAACCGGGACAAAATCCCTGTCAATGACGCGCAGATCTTTATTTCCATAGAGGATTACGGAGAAGATGTCATACGAGAATTTCATGGTCGCACAGACCAACAGGGCCATTTCGTATTCTCTTGGGAGATTCCGAAGACGTTTGATGACATCAAAACACTTCTGGCGTTTGTCGATGTCACTGACGGGATCTCATCAAAGACAGAAATGTTCAAGTTCAATGTGTACTGTCTTCCGGGAGAAAAAAATTGCAAGGTAAGGGGAAACTGAATGTGGTTACAAACTCCGATCATGCCTCCATGATCTTGGGATGCCGTGTTCTGGTTCATGACTCTGATGTGAACTGATCTCGTTTTTTAAATCAAACACACAACAATTATGTAGAATGGAATCTGATTGATTCTGATGAGGAATGGAAAGGAGATCAAAGAACATTTGGATAAGATTTACTTGGATCTGCTATCAGGCAATGCAAAAAAAGATTATAAAAAAATTCTAGGTTTAGATGAGTCAATTAGGTTTGTGGGCAGAATCAAAGAAAGAAAAATAATCGCGTTTGTTAGACGGGACGGTGCAGAGCCTCTTCTTGATGATGAAATGAGCAATTTGGCACACTATCAGATATCCGTCAAGGCAAGCATGGAGGAAATGTTTGATGACTCATTGGGAAAAACAAACTGGATGATTACCTCCAAAGAACTTGTAAAGCTGATCACCATGTTTTTGGATGATGGGTTGCTCATATTATCCATTGACAGCAAGGGTGATCATGACAGGGTGATTAAAAAAATCCAGAGTCTTAACATGCAGTTTTAAAATAACCTGTCTGATCATGACCCTGTTTTACAGACAATTATATGTCTGAAAGACCGTCAATCTTACAAAGCCAAATTGCACTCGTGTAATCCACGTCCCTCTGAAGCCTGATTTTCATGCCTTGTGCATGACATAATATGTTTTCTTGTTTGCAACCTATGTTTGTATTCTAAGATGGATGACACACACCTTGCATTGTACAAGTCCAAACTGGTTGCATCCGCCATGATTTCATGGTTGAGAATTGACAATTTACTAATATGTTTGACTGCGATAACTGGATCATGTCTGAAGATACTGAAAAAGAACTAAAGGAATTTGATCATGAGGAAATGAGGGAAGAAAACCATCAGATAGAGCTTCAGGAGGGCTATGTACAAGATGAAGAATATGACGAGTCTGAGGAATAACTCTGGCTGTTTAGAACAGTAAAAATACCATGCATGCAATTGAGCAATATGGGCAATCTGGATGAATCCATAGGGGAGGTATTGCTGAAACTGCAACAAGAAGATCCTGACACCTTTAAGACACTCATGAAGAAAGCCCAAGAAGAAAACCCTGAGCTATTTGAAGACGGCATAGATGAAGAAAATAAAAAAATTGATGAGTATAACCGGATTGTGGATGAATATAATAAAAAAGTCGATGATGGTTAAAACGAAAGAATAAAAGTCATCTATTCACTGGGTTTATGATTGGTCAGTACTAGCGCCAGTCATCCATGACATATCTGTCTGCAACGTTGTATGCGTCATTGTTTGGCTGATGCAGAGACACTCCCAGAAAATCAATTGAGAAGTTTTGCTTTAACATGGACATGTATGTATTGTAGCGCCCTGCACTGGTTCCTCCTGTCAGAACAGAAAGTCCTTTTTCAGCTGCCAACCCCTCGCATGCCTCCAAAAGACTCATGAAGTTGCTTTGCGAATATGAATTTGTCTTGACTGCGCCAAACTTTACGTAACACCTGTCAATTCCAGCTTCGGTATTGATCCCGCAATGACATATTGCAAATCCTGAAACCTCCTTGTTCTCATCAAAGAGGATCACTGTCTCTCCAAGATTCATCTTCTCTACTGCCTTTATCTCTAATTCCAAGTCAAGACCAGGATAAATTGTGTTTGCAACTTGGCTGCATCCGTCAAGATACTTGTCTTGACTTTCCCTGCACTCTGAGTATGCTGCCCAAGCAAATCTGGAATCTGAAAGAGCAGTTCCTGATTCTATCTTTTTTGACATTACTGGAATCAAAAACCTGGGGTGGTATCCGAACTTTCTGTACAGGTTGATGTGCTTTGGGCTGTTTGCAAAAGTCATGGCTCCGGAATGTGTCACTTTCCATTCCTCAAAGCATTTCATTACGGGCTTCATCAGTTTGCTACCTGCACCCTTGTTCCAGTACTCCGGATGAACGGTCAGGGGGCCAAAAATGCCGACACTTCCCCAGTGGAGTCCAAAATTGGAGCCTATTATTTTGCCATCTGACTCTGCCACAAATGATGCGGAAGGATCTGCACCATAGCGCGGTCTGGCATATCTTGAGTCTGAGCGATAGTCTTGAGGATTCTGATGGCCCATAAAAGTCCCAAACGCTAGTCTGACTATCCTGTCTGCTTCTTGCAGATCTTCTTCGTTCATATGACGGATCACGATATCGCCCATTTGCTATCCCTAATTCGAATTGACGGACAATATCTACCAATGCGATACGTGTTCTTGCTTTAAGAGGGAATGTTGGGAAAATGTAGGTCTAGGCCTCTCTTTGGAGGCAAAGGCATTGCATCCGATAAAATCTCTTGTTTGAAAAAAGAAAAAAGTTATTGATCAGGAATGTCCTGAACAATTAGAACGTATGGCTCACCAATTGGATACGTGTCTCCATAACTCCAAAAGTAGTACACTTTTCCATATGTCTCATCAAGAATTGGCTGAATTCCATCTAGTTCTTCATTTGAGAGATCAGGGAATGTCGCATGTGCTCTTGGAAATTCTGTCTTGTGGTGGTGCCAGTACTGTTTTTCCTCATCAGGCAACTCTTGGTATTGGTTGGATGTAATCACATACTCGATTCCGTATGGCTTGTCTTGATCAGTCATCCCATATGGGAACAATAAGCATACTGCAGTCATGTCATCATAAACTTTGCAGTGGTGATGAACTATGGTTTGTAAGAGGTGATCTGTAGTACCATGAGACTTTTCCACATCGAGATGCCTGATTGCATGAATGTGCAGATCGTTGAATCCTAGGATGTTAGGATACTCTATCTGTCTTGGGTTTAGTGTTTCGTTGTATGCTGGTTTCTTGCCCATCGTCTTTCCATCTTGTCCCATGTGGGATCCGTCCTGCATCATCTCTCCCATCATCTTCATATGATCACTGGTGTTCATTGACTCCATTTTTTCAATCATTTGCTCCATGTTGTGGAACATTTGGGATTGCTCTTGCGGTGTCATTGATTTCCACATCTGTGTCATCTCTGATTGATGTTTTTTATGGATTGAATCCATCCTGTCAAAAAGTGCATCTATGCCTGCAGATGCGACAGTGGCAGGACTCTTTGTCATGGTTTTTCTTTCCTCAGGAGGTATTTCTGAGCATAACCTGTCACCACAAACTTGAGATTTTGTAGCAGATCCATACTTTTGTATGGTCGTTCCTTTTGATTTTGCAGCATCAGCTGTCTGTGTAAGATCAATTGATGCGACAACAGTAACTGTTAGCAGTATTGCAATGCTGAATACAGCTGTAAGTTGTTTGTCCATGGTCGTCAAAAACTTGGTCGGTATATAACATTCATGTGCCCTTTCCGTATCTGGCTTTCACCCGTGGAAATCGTGACTGGAAGTTGCCTTTTTTTGGACTGGTGAAATATGATGGAGATATGCTATGACACAAAACTGTTGCAAGAAATTCCTTAACCGATGGAATTGCGGTTGATCACCAATAAGCACTAGTGCCCATGCCATCATTGTCTATTATCTGCACGTCTAATGATTCTAAGCCAAATACCACGTAGATCGCCTTTAGCCTGTTTTGGTAAAGAAAGAATTTTTTCCCATCATCTGTAACGATCGAGCCTGTAACTTTCAAAATTCTGTTTTCTTCAAGCTCATGGATGCGTCTATATGCTGTAGTCATCGGAATGTTGCATTCTTTTACAAGATCAACTACTGATTTTGGGTTCTCTATTGTGGCATTCATTATGGTCCTGGAATAATCATCGGACAATGCTTTCAGAATTGCTTTTCTAAACTCCGAGTCTCTTGCTAAGATCTTAAAATCGGCCAATTTGTAATGCTTGGTCTGCCATACAATATATCTTGATTTGAAAAAACGGTTGGAAAACTAGCCTGTTTTTTCTTATATCTGAGCGTTCCATGAAGCAATTCCTCCTTCTAAAACTTGGAAGTCTATCACTTCTTGGGCAAGTGCATAGGAAGCAATTGTTACTCGATTTCCAGAACCGCAAATCACTACAACCGGCTTGTAAGTGGGATGCCTTTCATGTCATTTGGCTGGAAAATATCCGCAAGTGGAATGTTGATCACCATCAATTTTTGATTCCAGCAATTCGTCAGACTGCCTTACGTCAAGCATGTACAGATCTTCGTTGGATTCAAGCATCTGCCAACTCTTTAGAATTAATTGTGCTTTGGGAACTGGTCGCAAGATTTTCAGACAAGTACTTCATTCCACCCTCTAGATAGAATGTCTGTACTCCCATCTGAGTTGTTGTTTGAGCCACTTGTTTTGCAGGGATTCCGTCGTTGTCGACTAAAACAAGATTGTATCTTGCTGCCACATCAGGCAATATGCTTTGTATGGTACATACTCGTTTTTCTATGGCTGCAGTATCCAAAGTATCACGAGATGCGCCTTTTAGATGGCCTGACTTGTATTACTCTGGCGTTCTACTATCTATGATCAAAATCTATTCTTTGTTCTCAAGCAATGCATTGACCGTTATCAAGACTTACGGCAATTTGTCGGCACTGTCTTGCGTTAGATTCAATGCCATGACTGTGCTAATAACTGCAATTCCAATTATGGGAAAAACAACTGCTTTGTTTCTGAATCTCATGATATCGTGCTCGTTAGGTAGTATTATGTCCAAATATGTTTCCAGTAATAACTTTCATCGGTGGAAATCGTATTTCGCTAATATATTATTCAACAAGGAAACGTCCACAATGAGTTTTGCTTATACGGTAAAAACTGACAAAGATCTGGATGACGTAATGGCGGATCTCACCCAAGGACTCAAAGAAATCAATTTTGGCGTGTTAGAAACACTTGACTTTAAGAAAATACTGTCAGACAAAGGACTGGCATTTGCAGATGACTATAAACTGCTAGAAGTATGTAATCCGCATATTGCAAAGCAAGTGCTCGAATCTGACCCCGTCATGGGATTGCTGTTACCGTGTACAGTTGCAGTATACAGAAAAGACAATGAGAATTTTATCAGTTTGTCAAGGCCTACATCACTGCTCTCAATGGTGTCAGATCAAACCTTGCAATTTTCAGGAGAAGAAATAGAAAACAACCTGATCAGAGTTATCGAGAATATAAAATAAAAATTGGCATGATGTCGTTCTTTCAAACAATAAAGAAGAGGCGCTCCATTAGATCATTTTCTAGCAAGTCTGTTGAAAAATCAAAGATCCAAAAAATCTTAAAATCCTCCTGTATGAGTCCGTCAGCAAAAGGGTTGCAAAATTACAAAATTTTTGTCATAGAGGATCCAAAGAAAAAAGAAAATCTGGTGAAAGCCGCACATGACCAAGAATATGTTAACTCTGTCCTAGTTCTAGTATTTTGTGCTGATCCAAAGCGAATAAAGTTCATGGGAACACGTGGGGAAAAACTGCTTGCAGTTCAAGATGCTACCATTGCAGCATCATATGCTCAATTGGCAGTTACGGCACTGGGGCTCTCAAGTGTGTGGGTGGGGCATTTCAAAGAAAAAGCGGTTGCACAAATACTAAAAACAAAACTTAGGCCTGTGGTGATTTTGCCAGTAGGATACGGGAATGAAAAACCAATGTCGAAGAAAAATCAAAAGATGAAAAACATAATCAAGCAAATATGACTTATTTTGTGTCTAAACGCCTGCATGCAGTTGAATCACCTCTCTCGGAGTTTTCATGCTGTCAATTTAGTTTCAATGAGGAAACATAAAACATGATAGATATGCTACTCTGAATTTATGTGCAATCACACTGATATGCTTAACTCCACATCACAATTTCCATATTTGAAAGCCATCCGTGGAAAATGTCTATTTAATTTATAATTGATTTGGGACAACAATAAACATGTCTGCAGTGAATAATCGCTCTGATAAAAAATCAAGTAAAAACTCAACTCTTATCATAGCAGGTGTGATTGCATTGGGCGCAAGTCTACTTTTTGCATATCTTATGTTCTATACTGCGCCGGCCGAAAGAATGGAAATAGTAAAGATAGTCGCAATTACCGAAGACGGATGTGTTGCTGAAACCATGGACGGCCATGCAGTAAATATTGGAAATTGTAATGCCCAACCGGGCCAGTATGTTGATGCCCTAGTTGATCAAAAAATAAAAGAACGCGCTACTTTGATGAATCCTACAAACTAATTTTTTTATTTTATTGATATCCTTTTCAGGATGACTTTCAACTTTAACAATTGTATTATGTTTAAAAATAAACCTCTGTCTTAGATCAACCATGATTTCAAAGGATAAGGCTCTGATAATCATTACAATTGTGATCGGTGTTGTGGCTCTGACTGGAATGATTGGATTTATTGGTCAGGGGAATGTCAGGCATGTCTCAATTTTCTGGCAAGAGCGTGTAGAACAAACCGTTGCCTTTGAGGACATGGATGGAAAGGTTCAGCTTAAGGGAGTTTCAGGTGTGGGTGGGGAACCAAACCCATATCTGATTACCAGGACCAGCTTCGCGTATCTTTTGACCGTAATTAATAACGGTGACAAGCATCACAGACTGTACATTGAGGGATTAGAGGTGCAGACAGATCTTTTGGAACCTGGACAGCAGGAAACACTTGTCATTTATCCTGATAAGGAAGGAATCTACAAATATTTTGATAAGAGAGAAGGGCTTGAATACTTGGGATCTCTTGAAGTAAAGACTGTCGTTGCAAGTGATGAATTCACTGGATTCTGGCGTGATCTGATATGACTTGTAATGTTAAAACATTCTGATATTCTTAGGAAACGTTCTTCCACTTTAGGTGTGTAATCAGAATTTGACAGAACTTTTTGTGGATATCTGTGACTACTTTATGATGGTTACAGGAACTTTTGCCTTGTGAAGTACAAAGTTTGACGTGCTTCCAAAAAAGATCTCTTTTGGAAACCGCATCCCTCTTGAACCTATGACTATGTGATCAATTTTGTTTGCAGAGTTATTGGCAAATGCCGCCAAATCATATCCTGCTGTATGTCCTGCAAGCACAACATTTTCAAATCTGACACCTGCCTTTTCAACTAGTCTTTTTGCATCACTGATGATCTTTCTTGCATCTTTTGGCCATTTCTTTTCAGGAATTCTAGCTGAATGGACTGCAGTGAATGCACTAAACTTTGTCACACTGTGTATGCCAAGTATCGTGGCATCCACTTGTTTTGCTAATCAGATTGCTGTCTGTAGCCCTCTGGTTGAATTCTTTGAGCCATCAAGACAGACCATGATTTTTTTGATCATGAGTGATCTTACTATTGTTACGTATATACACTATAATACGATTATTGATCCTGACAATCACGCTGTGGTATACTCAGAATTATCATTAATTGCGTTTTTTGATGAGCAGTGTGTTTTGGATCTCATTAAAGCTGTTGACAAACTTTTGTTTTGCATCAAATTCATCTTTTTCTGCAATGACTACCTCGGTTGGAGAAAGCATTACGTCCTTGACCACTAGTGGAGAGCTTAGTCCCAACAGTTCACAGAGTATGACGAAAACGTTTTCAAATTTTTCGTCATTACGATACTTGTAGACTGTTTTCCCGTCTCTTATGACAGAATTTGGATCAAGTGGGATTATGATGTCTTTTGATGTGATTTCTGACAAAAATCTGTCCATCTGATCATGGACTAGCTGTTCTATCTTCTGTTTCTTATCTTCTAGATCCTTCTTTATCTTTTCAAGCTCCGAGAACCTGTCATCGTATGAGGATCCTGTCATCTTGGCAAAAACAGATTCGGTAGTTCGCTTCAATGGGATTTCATGCAATCGCATATTGACATCTGACAGAGAGGGCTCTATGCCTGCAAGCAACTTCCTGTTCTCTTGAATTTGTATGGCAAGATCTTCTAAAAATCCGAAATCAGACATAATTACCTCCTAGCTGAACTGATGAACAACGTCCATTAGCCCCTGCTTGAACTCATCACTTGAAAGGCCCCATTTGCCATATTCCTCTTTGTAGGATGCCCATGACTCCTCTGCTTCTGTTGCAATCTCGAGTATTTTTGGACCTATGGCTTTTGTGTTGACCAGTATCGTGATGTTAGCCGGCTCCCCATCCATGATCGGTATCTTTACAAAAATCATCCTTGAATCCTGAATGTTGAATTTATCCTTGATTATCTGCTTAAGAGATTCACGTTCACCGACGTCAAACTCTCCTTTTATCTTGACCAAAATACAGCAAGAATCTTTTGGGCCTCCGTTATTTCGCACATCTGATTCATTTATGTCAAAAAGAAGGCCGTCTTCTTTCTTACCGATCTTGGAAATTATGTCTTCCATGGTGTTGTTTTTACCTCCCAAGAGTTCCTTTCCCCACTGTCCTTCTTCTGGAACCACTGGCACTATCCAAGGAATCGCAAATTTTGGCCTTTTTGTGGTGAGCCATGTTCTGTAATTGGACATGTCCCATTCGGTCTCCCTTGCAAATGATGAAATGAACATTGATATGGCATTTGCGACAATCAGATTCATCCCCTTGTAGTCCTTCCATCCTACCTCGTGTTCTTTTGGAAGATCATCGATGATGGATGGGACCTTTTGGATCCTTTTCTCATGCTGATGCGCTAGTTGTCTTAAAATTTTGTTTGAAAACAAAACAGAACAATCACTGTATTTTATTTGGTGTTCTAGATTCATGATTATGTTGATTGCGGCAGATTCAAAAATCACAGGATCCCATCCGAATTCAGGCAACAATCCAAAAGTCGCAACAGTGGTAGGATCCTTTGAATCCGTTTTTACAAACTCGATAAAAGAACTTGCAAAAGAACTCCCAGTGCCTCCGCCCATTGCAAATGGAACCACATACCCGCGTACAGGTTCTGGCGAAAGCTCAGCAAGTTGTTTTTTAATGTCAACTTTGGTCTTCATCTCATGATTGAATCTGGATCTGCCCTCGGCCCAATTTCTTGCAGCTCCGCCAGATCCATAAATGACATGTTTCTCACGCAAAGCAAAAAGATCAGGGTATGACTGGAGGATCAGGTTTGCAGCCCTTGGATCCAAATCTACTAGGAGTGCCCTTGGTATGAGTGGAATTTCGCCCGAACCATAAGTCGGTGAAAATCGTAAAATGGTGCTTCCGTATCGTTTTAAGACTCTGGATTCATCCTTGGATGTCTTGATGGCTGGTTTCAACGGATCAGCTCCAACATCAAGCAATAATCTGCGATAAGTCTCAGCCCCTAACCCAATACCGCAATGACCGAAACATACAGTCAATACTGGAGCCGGTGGAAGGGGTGCAGAAAGTTTAGACATATCGCCTGCTTTTGATGAATTTGGCTCTTAAGGATTCCTATCAATTTGTTATGACCGTAACTAATATGGGATGCATACTTTACCAAAAAATCACATTAATCCACAAGAGCACACATTTTGTTGGTGTCTTGAGTCCGCATCTTTTTAATGCTGAGAAATCTTAAGAGTTCCTAGTTGGCAAACCATGACTTTGTTAGATAAGATTGAAAACCTGCTGAATGATAACCTGGGTGATATTTCCAGATTAGAACACATTAAGAAAAGTATTGTTGAAAACAAAAAAATTTACAACTCTGACATTCAATATGTAGAAGAACTAGATGCAAGGAGGGCGGAGAGACTAAAGACCTCTGACGACCGTGACCCAGACAATTCTGACATGACATGCTGGAAATGTGAGAAAGGGCTTGTACCGTATTCCAAGTTCTGTTCTTTTTGTGGCGTCAGACAAGCTCAGAAAGATTCAAAATCTGTTCGAGGGCTACCAAGAAGAATAATACAAGAATATGGCCCGCTAAAAATACTTTCTAACTTTCACTCTTATCAAATTCTTGGGGTTATTGGAGGGCTTGCTGGCATAATACCTATTTTGATTGCTACTTCCAACATTGATAGAATTTTAGAGATAATTGCATTTTATACAGGTAGGGATCTGTTGGGCTTTGTTGACGGGCTTAGGGCAGCTGGAATTGTTTCTGCAGGACTATGCTTCTTTGCAGTTCTGACATCATTTGTAATAAAAAAGCCAAAGAAAGTTGGAAGGGTTTTGTTCTTCCTATCTTTTATGATTCTGGTTTCTTCGCTACTGGTTGGAGTGGCAGGGTTTGCAATACTTTTGCCTGCATCCATAATGGCATTGAAGAAGAGAAGATACTGAGAATCCTGCCATCCAGAATCCTGAAAATCACGCTTGCTTCAAACATGGCGGTTTGCTGATTGTCCTGATCTTAGCGTCTGCAAGACCGGAATAAATGACATTGAATTTGGTTCGTCTTATTTATCAGCAAGGGATAAGAAATAAACTGAGTCTTGCCGTCTAATTTGGAAAACAAATTAGGGCAGAATGGTGGTTTTTTCTACCGGGTGCTTGAATACATTGTAATGAGTGTCAGCTGTCGACAGTTGATCAAACGTAAGATCACATCGATGACATTTCCATGTGGTTTTTGCATGCATCAGAAATTGCATCGCATATTCAGTATAAAACCATCACGTAGGATTGATGCAAGTCATAATTATTTCAGTACAAAAGTACACATGTTGGAATGATTTGTGCCATGTTTTTCTTTGACACATTAAGTATAGATGGGAATTTAAGATAAGAGTCATTTTAATTAAAATTCGTTTAAATTGTCAGACTCATAGATTACATATATAAATAATATCTCTAGATTCACTAAAATATAATTTTTTCCAGATTGTAATGTGATAGTGGCGATTAGAGGAAGTTTCAAGGGCAATGTGATTATGTTACCTATGTTGCCCAATCCGTATTTGAGGGAAAATCCTGACAGGTGAAATCATGGCAAAGGCATTTGTTTTAATTAACTGTGAGCTAGGTTCTGAAAAACAAGTCATTTCAGATTTAAAAAAAGTTGGCTGTGTAAAAAATGTGTATGGGGTGTTTGGGGCCTATGACATTGTAACAAATCTGGAATGTGAAAGGCTTGAAGAACTAAGGCAAATGATCATTTTAGAGATTAGAAAAATTGGCAATGTACGTTCAACGATAACACTGATGGGGATAGACGGGCAGTGCTAGTGGAAACAATGTCTTATCGCCAATCTGTATCTGATTTTGGGTGTTGAATACATTATTAATATATTAAATACTTAATTGCATGAAAGTGTTAACTGTTAGTTATGAAAAAGAGAATTTCAAAGGATGAACATGGGAGACAGTGAAGATTTCAGAGCAACAGATAGCGGTATTGTGAATTCTGATAAAAATATGAGTTCATCAGATTATCTGGTTGCATTTTCTGGAAATACAGAAAGATATTATGTAGGATTAGTAGATATGATTGACTCTACAAGAATTGCGGCAACTATTGGCAATGAAAAGATCTCAACGTACTATCAAATATTTCTAAATTCAATGTCAACGATTCTAAGTAGGTTTGGAGGGTTTGTAATAAAAAACGTTGGAGATTGCCTTGTATACTATTTTCCAGAATCAGCAAAATCAAATAGAAAATATGGGTTTATGTCGTGCCTAGAATGCAGTCTTTCCATGATTGAGCACCATGATGCAATATGTAAAAAATTAAACATAGAGGGATTGCCTAATGTCGATTACCGAATCAGTGCAGATTATGGGTCTGTCGTGCTAATGAAATCAAACAATTCTATGTCCATAGACATGATTGGACCGCCTGTCAATATGTGCTCAAAGATAAACCATGCTGCTGCAAAAAATGGTGCATTGATAGGAGGGGACCTTTATTCCATGGTACACAAATTTGGAGATTACAGATTCAGGGAAGTAAAAGGGTAATCACTAGGATTCAAGCACTCATACCCAATATACGAGATACCCAGGAAATGATCTGCATGATGGAATCATTCTAGAATATGCAAACATAACACAACAAGATCTTAACACATGTTAAACCAGTAAAAGATCAAGTTTATTTAAAATTAATGTGTAGTTGGGGCTTGATAAAAGATAGTAAGGAAAAGGATGCAGCAGGCGCTGAGTCGTTGCATTCTGAAGAAATAAGGGCGAATTTAGAGGGCGTCAGCATGGATCCCTGGTATTACATATATGAAAATTATGTGAACCCAGTTCCAAAAAAGAAAAACGATCCCTGATTTGACCACAATGTCTTTTGTATTTATTATCATCTGGTTTGCTTCAAGCACTGTTTGTTGAGCACGGTTATTCTGCACGATAAAATGATGTCCTTGGTGAGTTTTGGATAATCAGGATCCGTCACAAAGGGATCCTATCTTTTGAATATGTCCCATGTTTGCAAAAATCCAAGCCTTGCAAGGATTCGCGATCAGATTTTACGGTTTTACATGCCATGCATTTTCAAATTCCGCAATGCATAGGCTGAGAACATGATCAAAGATGATGATTTTATCCACATGGATGGAATTTCAAAGAAATATTTTATGAGATAAGAACCCTTCTTAATTCATCCGGAGTATCCACAATAAAGTCTGGATTTTCTTTTATCAGCGCATCTTTTGTGTTATATCCCCATGTGACTGCAATTGATTTGATCCCAGGTTTTTTGGCTGCCTCTATATCGCGTATTTCATCGCACACATAGCACACATCGTTTTTGGACACCTTTCGCTGTCTCATGATCTTGTTTATCAAGTGGCTTTTACCAAAAACACTCTTTCCCGTACTGATGAACTCAAAAAAACTCAGTTCGTTCTTTTCAAGAAACTGTGCTACATTTTGATGCGTGTTGGATGTCAAAATTCCAAGATGAAACTGCTCGTTACGGTATAATTCCGACAATAGTGGATAAATGTCCGCAGTGGGCACATGTTACTGATTTCCTTGTTTATTTCAGAATGTATTTTTTTTATCCAAAATGGCAATTTTAACATCGAGATTCCAAGATGTGAAAGAATCTCTTTTGGCTTTTTCCCTTGCAAGTATCGGATGTCGTCCTTTGCCACTTTTTTGTAGCCAAAATGCTCTGCATGATTGTTAACTATTCTGACAACCGAACTCAAAGTATCGGCAATAGTCCCGTCAAAATCAAAAATAATGGTGTTAGCCATATGCATTTTCTCAGATTTCAGATTTAGCACAATTGCAGAAAACCTGCATCTTTCTTGATGCAAACATCATGCCAAGCATTCCAGACACTGCTCCAGGGACGGCAGTCATCATCCAGATCTCAAATACAGCACTTGATACAGTAGGTAATACGTCATACGGGGAGACATCATTAAACAAATAAAGATCCAAAAAAGTCATTGACAGCATCGGAAAGCAAAACATGAAAAACATGGATCCCAAAATCGCTCCAGAGAGTTTTTCACTGTGTATTTGAATCATGCCTGATTTTATCTTCTTACTCAGCACCCAGTCTGCAATCACTGCTCCAATTACAGGCGCTGCAAACCATGGTAAATAGATCAGAAGACTTTCGGATGTGACTATGTTTGATGTTACGTTCATTACGACAAACACAAATGCGGACACACTGGCTCCTCCAAAAATATTGAGTGACTTTGATGCTGACCAAAACACCATTGAAAATGTGAATGGCAACGCCACAAAACTCAGCACTATTGCAACATACGGATCAGGGTTAAAATTATGAGTGTCTCCTTCCGAAATTGGCAACACAAAGAAGAATATGAGCCACATGGCACTGAACCAGAAAACACCGATAGATATTGAGAGAATTGAATTTACAAAACTGTTGCTTTTAGCAAGGTGGGAATTGATCCTTGCAAAACCGATCACAGATCCTATTGATACAATCATTATCCCCAAGGCAAGTGTCAAGTGTGTGGGACTAAGCAAGCCATCTATGCCAAACAATTCATGCCAGTAATAGTCCCCAGGGCCTGCGATTGCCTGTAAAAGTGCACCAAAAATGATCATCTTTAAGCCAAGAACAAACGGAGCCTTTCTTGTCTGTCTTTTTGCTATCAGCAGGAGACTCATTATCGCGCTAGATATGCTGATTCCTACTCCCAGATATAGAACCCCGTGTGAAGGGGTAAAGAATGTCTCTGGTGTTCGTAGCAAATGCGATGTAATATCCCAGCTTGCGCCCCACATAGATAATGCGACACCTGATAATGCAATTGAAAATGACACCGACGGGAATTTTACTGTTGAAATATCAAGCCACTCGGATGTTTTCAATTCATTGATTGTATTTTTGGACGATAAAATTGTGTCGCAGTTTCCATCAGTTCATCGTAACTAACACGGTATGCCTCGTCCACGTCACAGATCCGTCTCGCTCTCTATTGTGTCTTGGAAATATTCCATTAATTGCCATGTGTTTTGTAATGTATAAACATAAATCTTTCAGATCAAACTGAAAGCATCTTATAACAATTGGATCTTAAGACCAACAACGGTTAGTTGCTTGGTGACAGCTCCAATTGTTAATCATCAAACAGAAATAGTATTTAGATCATTCTGATGAATCATACGTTTTGCTTTTATTCAGATTTGCCAGATGCAATATAGGATTCTGCGGGTAGGAGTCATCTAACCGTTTAACCGACCATACCGTCCAAGGGATGGGCATACTTTGGCCCATCCTTTCAGATCATCGTTGTACTTTACACGATGTCATCAAAGGATTCTGCGTTAATTAACTCAGTATCTTCTCTTCTTCAATGCCATTATGGATTCAGATGAACGTCGAGACTGAATAATTGTATGTTTGAATTTCTTTTTGTGCATACTTGAGAATGTTGAGAAAAATTCTGCGTGCCTACCTTCCAAAATTAGAAAACAAAAACGGTATGTGAACGTTGTAAATTACACCCGATTGGAACTAAAAATAAATCTTGACGGTTATATGACAAGAAAATTCTAAGCATTTCCAGTAGTTTATCAATATAAAACACGGATGAATTCTATAAATCAATAATCTTTCTTTTTTCAAAGTCTGTGTCGGCTGCACCTACTTCCATCAAAACAATCCTGTCGTCTTGAATTTCAACTATTTGGTATCTCTTATTTGTTTTATGCAATTACAGAATAACATGCAAAATGGTATTTATGAAACACTGATGATTCATACGTCCCATTTCTACGTGACCTTTTTAAACTTGTTTTACTTGATTGCATACTTCTGTTGTCAAAAATAGCACTCAAAAGTTTTTTTTATAGTATTCTTATATTGACCAAAAATATTAGGACTATACAGTATACCGATGCAGAAATTGACTATTGAAGAAATCATCGACCAAATAGGTAAGTTAATTGATGCTGGTAAAGGCGATCCAAGTAGATTAGATAACATTCGAGAATCTTTGAGAAATAACAAAACACTGTTTACTTCTGATAGGATCTATGTTGAAAAATTGTTGGACTCATCTATTGACTTTACACATAAAGAATCCTACCAACATCCTCTTCTGCCTCATGTGAAAAAACTGATTGATTCTGGTTGTGGAGATCCTGGCAGACTGCAATACATTTACGATACATTATCCCAGGGTAAATCACTGTATACATCTGATCATAATTATGTTCATAGAAAACTGAATGAAATATCAAATAGCTCCAGCAATACGCACCCTGATGGAAAAATAATCCTTTCTCAAACTGATGCACACAATTTGCCCTTGCAGAAAACTGCGGAAGCGACAGATGCTGAGTTTAATGATTCTGCTACAAGTGAATCTGATATGGGTATTTCTAAAACTATTAAAAATGACGATGCCAAAATTATGATAAACGAAGTTACATCCGCAAAATCTGAAAACTCTGAACTATCAAAAATTAAACAAATAACATCTGAACAAACAAAACAGTTTGAAACTGAAAAAGCCGATTTGGAATCCCAAATTAAAATAGAACATGAACACATTGCTTCCCAAATCAAGCTACTTGAACAAATCAATACCCAAAAAACTGAAATTGAAAAGGTCAAAGCTGAGAGAATCGCAATCTTGGATGAAATCAAAAAAGAACGAGATGCAATAATAAAAGAATCAAAGGCAGAAGAAGAAAAACTAATCCGAATTCAAAAAGAGCAAAAGGAGGCAGAAGAACAAATTCAGCAGAATAAAATTCGTCTTAAAGACATGCGAGAGTCTTACAAGTCTAATTCTGATGAACAAGCAAAGATGATCAAACAATTCTATGAAGAAGAATCCAAATTAAATAACGCAAAAACACAACTTGATGAACTTAGACATGAAATAGAGCAGGAAAAGCAGTCACTTGAAAGCGAGTCAGTGCAGCAAAAGGAGAACCTTGCAAAGCTGAGGTCGGAAAAGGATGATCTTGAGAAGACCAGGTCTGATTATGACGCAATCCTGGCCCAGATAGAGCAGGAAAAGCAGTCACTTG
>JAGQHE010000098.1 GCA_020431995.1 Candidatus Nitrosopumilus sp. | reverse complement strand
GCCATTACGTGTCTTGCAAAGTCAGTAGAGGATGATTTTTCCTGTTGCCATTCTATTGACCACTTTGGATGGATACCATACTTTTCAATTGCGTCATGCTTTGTCAGCGGAATCCAGGGGGCTAAAGTTTGTGAAATATGATATCCATGCTGGAACTCGTTTTCAGGCTTTGTTGCTCGCCAGTATCCGGCCAAGACATCAATCATGTAATCATCCCAGACAAGCCTGTTTGTACCTGACTTTCTAAATTCCAGCTTGTCACGCCACAAGTCATTGTTGTAATGCCATTCCCTCTGGTCTGTATCTAGCCACCACTTGTGGTATTCAGTGTTGACATATCCCCCAATGCCAAGTACCAGCATCTTTCCCTGGGTAAATGACTGGGTCTGCTGTGCTGCAACCCAGGAATCAAGGTCCAGGTACTGCGTCTCATCAAAGATTAGCCTGTTGATTGATTTTCCCTCAACATGCTTGAACTTGTGGGCATGGGTTACCATGTTGTTTATGGATCCGTTTCGAAGCCTTACCCTTCCAACTTCGCCAATCGGATTGTACGTGAATGGTCTCAATTGTTCTGTCTCAAACATTGGCCTGAACTTTTCATTTGAAAATGTGGATAATGACAGATCCTCGTAGGTGACATAGGTTATTTCGTGTCCTGGAATTGTCGTGCTCTCGCATCCCATCGTTGTTGTGGCAAGCGTGCTCTTTCCCATCTGCCTTGCAAAGACCACCATTACGTGATTTGACTCGTCCTCATAGACGCGCTGCATGTATGGCAGGTATCTCAGATAGTTTGGCCTTCCATCCACAATTGGCCTTGCCTTTAGTGCCCACTCTTTTCTTGAGGTGGGATATTTTGGAAACTCTTCGCGTATGTCCTTGGAGGACATTATCTGTAGTACTCTGTCTACCATATTCTTGTCATACACAAGGCTAGTGTTATCGTCGTCTAGAATTCGCAAATTGGAAACATTTTAAATTTTAAGAATATTTTAAAGAGAATTGTTCTTGAAGCCGTTCTCTTTGATGGCATTTTCTATAATTGATTTACTATAACAATTTTTACAGGGAAATGGGTCTAAGTAATTTGGAAAAGGAAGCCGGTATCATTCTGGAGTGCCTTTGTGGAGCAAAGCTGACGTCAGTCGAACGGATGAATTACCCTTTTCCTAATAATCTACTTTTAGTGCATAAATGATATAAATGTTCAACTGCATTTTTTGGCAAATTCTATCACGTTTATGGTTTCTTCTTTTGTGGATTTCCTTTTTGTAACCAAATAAGACTTGGTTTGGTTTTTGCATTAAGAGAAGTGTCTGGACTATCTTCCATATTGGAAATGATCTAGAGTGGTCCAGCCTCTTCTGTCTCCCATATTTCCTTCTAGTAACTTTATTGATTTAATTCCATTCTCATTGAATATGCCCATAAAAACATCGTCCTTAGTACTAGTTCCTTGATAACCAACTTGAACCGATTTAGCTGTTTGTATCAGTTCGCCACTACTATCATAAACCTCAAAAGAAATAGTTTTTCCATTATTACGATTTATGCCGCCACTTGTTATGACAAAACCTACATGAGTCGGATATTCTCCGAGAACATCTTTGTCAAAGATAATCTGCATTAGTGGCCCATAAAGAGCAATGTTACTACCTTGCCCAAGTTGATCCCTTAATCCATCATCATAATCTACTGAATGACCTTTACCTACTGTGTATTCTGGATTGAAGTTTATGCCTGGTAAAGAGGCACCTTTCTCAAAATCTTCAAAATACCAATATTTGGAATGTTTTGTTTCCATATCTTTGAATGGGGAAGCATCAAATGAATCATAAGCCAATGGGCCATAGAATTTAGACTGTGAAATAGAAACACATGTGCCATTTTCCTCTTGTTCATTTACCTGGCATTGTATTGGTGCATTTTTGATTTGACATACATTACCAACTAGTTCTGTTCCTTCTCCGCAAGTTATCTTAGGACCAGTGCGAATTATTCCAGCATCAATAAGATATTGAATTGCCTTAAAGAAATCACTGTCAGGTATCTGTCCTTCTGACCACCACTTTGCATTGTTCTTAACCCATGAAGGCAGCTGATCAGACTCTGCCAAGCTAAAGCTCATAGAGCCTAGAACCAATAAAGAAACAGAAAATATGAAAACCCACTTTTTCAATGAGAATTTTGCAAATTTTGTTTGTTATAATCTTTTATGGTTCTGCAATTATCATACCACTTACCCAGGGATGATTCATGTCAAAATACGGATATTCCCCTTCTTTGATAAACTCAAATGAATATGTGTCATTTATCAGACCACTGCTAAATGTTCGATTAGGTCCTGATTTTGCATCTCCGCCAGTTATAGTATAACTATCAACAACATCATTCTCCCATCTTACAGTGTCTCCTACTCTGATCTTCAAGGTTTGTGGATTGATACATCCGTTTGTTTCATCGCATAAAGGATCCTGTGCATCTGGTAGAATTTTTACAGTATGAGTTTCTGGTTTCAGTACAAGTCCAGATGATTTTGAAATTGGAGTTTGGTTATCTCCGTCTTTAACTGGGGGAGTCGTAGGATTATCGGTATTTGTTTTATCGTTTCTCATTATATCGATTTGAGTTTGTCCAATGTCATAGGCAACATAAGTTCCAACAATTGCAACAATAAGTGTAATAATACCAACAATAACACCAGGACTCTTGAGTGACATTCCGTGTTTTTCTTCCTTAGCCACAAAATCCTAAAAATTTCAGGCAAATATTTGACTATCTATAATCAATACAATTCTCAATTCAGAAAGATTCCTCTAGTTGGCTTGTCTTCTGTCATTGTCTAGCAGCCGCAAGTTTAATCACGTCTACCATTGGTTCTTCCTCTTTTTCTTTCTCTGATTCCTTTTTCATCTTGTTAAACTGCTTTCCAAGCATTGCAGCAGACACGTTGATGTTCTCCCCGTTGGTATGCTTCATCCTTGTCTCCTGTACCCTGTGGACTATCTGCAGCCATACATGATCTTCAGTCTTTTCAAACTGTGTCTTGGCCTGTGTCTCAATCCATTCAAGGTTGGATGAGATGTCCTCCTGGTATGCCGAGTAGTTGCTTGATGCCAGGTCCCTTACCCATGAGTTGTTCTGGTTAATTGCAGTCATGTCCCTGTATATTGTCGCAAAAGAGACGTCATATCCTGCCTCCTTTAGTGCAGGCTGTAACGTGTATCTGTTTACCAGTTTTCCCTGGCTTCTAAAGTTGTTGATAATCTCTAATAGTCTGATTCTTCTCTCCTGTGTGTCATTTATTGACGCAATCATTCTCACTTAATGAGCTAGGATTGGTCAAAAAGAGAACTATTCTATAAGAACAGAGAAATCGCTTGGAGAAACAGTCCTGCTATAATAAACGGGATTGCAATATTTTCAAGTTTTGACCATTTTGATTCCGTTCTTGT
The DNA here is from genome assembly GCA_020431995.1 of Candidatus Nitrosopumilus sp. Taxonomy (GTDB): domain Archaea; phylum Thermoproteota; class Nitrososphaeria; order Nitrososphaerales; family Nitrosopumilaceae; genus Nitrosopumilus. Next base: position 5,088 of record JAGQHE010000098.1, on the reverse strand, counting down.
TTTAATAGATTTTTCTATATCGCTTTCAAATCGAGAATACAAATAACTAGAGAAATCCCTTTTCTCTAGTTCTTTTCCTTTATACTGCTCTCGTAATTTGTCCATGCCAGTTATTTTATCAGTTACGTTTTGTGTTATTTTTTTATCCAGATAACGTCGTATCTGTGGCATTATGATTATGAACCCTGCCATCTCGAAAATAATCCCAAGCAGGCTTAGAAAATTTGTAAACTCTGACATCACTTAGCAAATGTTTGTCTTCTTTCTATACCTGTTGTTTATTTGACTTCCATTTCTTTACAAACATCGATTTTCTTTTTAATTTGATCCTCATTTTGTTACTGGATGCAAAGAATGTCTATCTGTGAAATATTGTGGACAGTCCTTGGAAGACCAACCCTGTAAGTATCAGAAAGAATCCAATTGTCTTTATGATCCTCTCTAGGTTTTTACTCAAAAACTTTTTGAAGTTCGATATATCTTCCAATGTTTCTTTGTTGATTTTTTTACCGCGTTCATTATCGGCAGAATCCTTTTCTTTCTGATAATGAGACTCAATCCAATTCAGATTAGTCTCAGATACTCTTCTGAACCAGTTGAGTATGACAGACACCACTATTATTAATCCTACAATCTCCAATACAATACCAATCAGGTTCAGAATATTTTCAATATTGGATATCTCATGCATTATTCTTCATTAGGAACTAACATTTCTAGGTCATCATCGGTTGCTTCATACTCTCTTGGGTCTATCTTGTTATCAGGATCGAATTCTGAATCTGTGTAATCATTTACGTGATAATAAAACGAAGAAGGCGCCACAGCATTGACGCCATTGTATTTTATGGTGCCTTTAATTTTTTCAAAATTTGGATATACATTCTTCCAAGCACCTTTGTTGTCATTTGTTATCTCTAGCCATGTAAGATAAGTTCTTCCAGTATTAAACTCGTTTTCAAAATACTGGGTGAAATCATCCCCCACAAGTTTTTTTATTCTTAGAAATGAAATTTGATCCACGATTTGAAGATGACGCATTGCAACACTCTTGCATACACTGTATGTTTGAGTAGTATCCCCAAACTCTTTAGTTAGATTGGCAAACTTTTCATTGTGGCAATCTAGATGTTTCATGAATTCTATACGGATGGATTGTCTCCTCTCATAGAATGATTTTATCAGAGAACCTGCAACAAGCGCAATGGCACCAATGATTGCAGCAGTAACTGCAGGATCCAATGTTATTATGGTGGGAGTTTGACTTGCCTGCAGAGTCTGGTTTACAATCTGTTGGATTGTTTCCCTTGCCAGTTCTTCGGCCACAAAAATGAACGAGATGTGTAGAATTTATCTTGATCGAATCAGGAGCGTCTGAACCAGAAAGGAAGTATTTTTATCAAAGTTTTGTGTTTTTAGTTCATGAACGAAATTATTATCGCACTAATAGGATTTGCAGGATCAATAGCAAGCCCGATCATTTATCACGAATACAACGAATTAAAAAATCAACCGTTCTAAATTTTTTTGAAGGACACAGCCGTCTTATGGTCAAAAGACCGGAATGAGTTTTTTAATTGTTATGGAATTTGCATTTAAAGGACTTGCTCATTTCAAAAAATTACCTTCACTGTGTTGCTTGCACTCTTTGTCAATGGTTCCTTTGCTTGTGATTCGACAACCACAGTGAAGAGTTGTGACATTCGTCAATTCCGATTTTCATTTTTTGATTGTATGATAAGAGAAGAGTTATGATTCCCAGTCCATTGTCACTTTTCGCTTCACGTTTGGCAGTGGGAATGTCTTTGGCTTTTGTATCGTCCTGCATACAAGACATACTAGCTGCGTATCCCATTTTGCAGGTGTGATTATTGAGCCGTCTTCTGCCCTTACTGCCGGTTCTGTCTGTACCTGGTCATAGTCTACTCTGTATCCAAATGACTTGCATTCCTTGTTGGAGCACTTTACGCCGTAAAAGTTCATCATCATTGCCTCCTCTGAAGTCTTTGGGTCGTACCTTGGGTGCTGTTCCGTGGTTCTGCCTGACATTGAGCGGCCTGTCTGCTTTGGCGTGATTAGTTTTGAGAGTTCCTCTTTTGATGTCAGAACCTTGTCTGCTCCAAACTTTCTGAGGCTTTGAAGGTATACGCCTCCTGCCCAGTTGTTTGTGCTGGTGTATGACTCTACCAGTAGGTATTGTGCAAATTTTGGAATCTTGGTCTTGTCATTGTATGCGTTGATTAGAAACTCGATTGACTTTTCCAGCAACAGTAGGTCCTCTCTGATCTTGTGCTTTTCATCGTCTGAAAGCATTGAAAATGCTGGATTGTTCTTGTAGTAGCGATGTATGGAATTTAGAGCCTTGATTTCCTTTTCAAGGGTTGCAAGAAAATACTGGTTCTCATCCTCGTAAAATATTGGGTCTTTCTTTGGGGTTCTGGTAAGGTCTCGGTCTGAATCCTCGTCGGGAACGTTCTCGTATACCTGCCCGTCAATCATCTTTGCCTGGCACAAGACATCGCCGTTTGCCATGCACTTTCTTATCTCGCCAACATTTTCGTAATTTCCAACAACTATTGAAAAGTCATGCTTGTGGCTCTTCTCAGGCGTCTTTTCAAGGAATGCAGGTGTCTGGTAGTCTCTCTTTTGCTCGTCTGAGAAATACCTGTAGAAATTCGGTTTTGCGTATGGTATGTTTCTATCCTTTAGCTGCTTCCATACGTATGACGCAACGTCCTTTCTGGATTCAAATCCAGCTATTGCACCGGCTTCAATCAGTTTTTCAGATACGTCTCTGAGTTCCTTGATCAGTTCTGCAACGGTTCTGGTGTATTTTTCGGATGGCTGGTCAGCCTCCTTTAACAAATCATTATGTTTCTGCCAAAGAAATTCTATGTCTTTCTTTGAAAAGTTATCATTGATAACTTTCAAAATAGTTCCACTTTGCAATTCTTGTTTAGTAGGATTGGGTTTTGTATTCGCGGATGAAGTATCAAAACCCATTATGTTTGAAAAGAACTATTTTTCGCTTTTAAGCTTGGTGCAAAATCAAGCGGATTGGTAGACGTTATTGGCAGACATTTGGTAGAATGTCACTGTCTTATTGAACGATACAATTGTGTTGCATAGATTGCATATCTTTGCGTTTGAGTTCTTCCAGTCCTCGTCGGTGTATTCAAAATAGAACATGTCAAGATCCAGCCTGTTAATTTCCGTGATGAACTCTGTCTGTAATGCCTTGGAAGAGCCAACGGTTGACCAGTCTGTCTCAAATGCCATGTGCTTGTAGGGGTATTTCTTTATCAAAATCTCGTTGATTCTTTGGATTTCTTTTGCAGAATTTGCGGGCGATACCTCGTCCGTAAAGACATCTACAAATACAAAATCAACTGCCAGTACAAGCTCAGGATTCTCAAGCCAGACCTTCGGGTTGTTCAGTGCGGTAACCGGGATATCAGTAAGGGCTTTTGTTTCCCGTATCTTGGCGATTTGCTGCTCTGGTGTCAGACTGGACGAATCAATTATTATGGATTCTATTGTCCCAGGATACGCTGCGTCAAGTGACAGTACCTTGGCAACATCGTTTGTCTCAACAGACAGTTTCAAGTCATACAAATTGGCATATTTCAGTATGGGTTGCAGGTTGGAATCCGAATACACTCGGAGCTTATCTGATGTCTCAGACAGTGTCTGCATGTCCTCTCTTATCTGGTCGTCTGACGGGAGTATTCCGCCTGGGGACTGGCCTGTCCTGAACGGAGAGTAGGAATAGTTGTCAGCATAGACGGAAACTGGAATGATCAGCAAGAGTATTGACATCAAAAGAATGCCAATTCTCATACTCGTTTATGATTATATGAGTTTAAAATGTTGTCTATATCCTACCATGTTTTCGTAAGACCTTCTCGACTAGATCCATTGTTTTCTGGTCTGCACTAGACGAGTTCATCAGCCTGTACTTCTGGCGCTCAAGGTTCTCCTTTTCTGCAAGTGTCTTTTTGTACATCTCGTTTACCTTCTGCAGCTCGGTATTTTCCTGAGTCTTTTTGTCCAGCTCTGCCTGCTTTCTTGCGGAATCATCTATGGTAATCTCAGGTTCTAACTCCAAGAACATGTCCAGTCTTTTTTCATCGCTCATCCTTTCATATTGTGGCAAATAGCCTCCATGTCCTGTCATCCTATGGGCGTAGGCTTCGCTGTGTGTTGATGAAGCCCGGCCAAAATAGAAAGATCTTAACGAATAGAGAGTTATGAGATTATTGTTGTTTGACTTGTAAACCTTGGTATAGCCTGCCTTTCTCACATATCCCTTAAACGATTTTGATTCATTTTGTTCTGCCTGCACCGGATCTTGGTGTGTTGCCCAAACAAGATCGCTGTCTTTTTTGTTCTTTATTCTGTTTAGTAGATATGGCGATGCCTCCTTTGTCAGCCATACACTGCGACCAGATGAGGTCTTTGATGTCACGGCCTCTATTCTTATCTTGATTCTTTTCTGTGTCAGGTCTATGTCTTTTTTCCTGATTTGAAGAAGTTCTTTGGGTCTTGCGCCTGTAGATATCAGGGCCAGATAGAATCCTATTTTCTTAGGGTTGGCATATCTGAATATGTTTTGAATCTCCTCTACGAGAAGCTCGTGCAGTTCTTCTTTTATCACTGGCTTGAATTCCAAAGGATCCTCAAAATCATCAGCATGGTATCGTATTCCATTGTGTAAAAAATACCGTCTTGTCCTTGAAATGTAACCTTTGACGGATGTGGTGAGATGTCCGTTCTTGTACATCCAATCTATCCATGACTGTAATACATCACGAAATACTCTGTTCTGGTCTTCTTTGAGTGCCTTTACCTCTTCAATTATCTCCTCTTTTGTTCGTCCATCATACTCGGATTTGCAAAAGGTATCAAAAGAGCGTATGGCTATATTGATATTTTTGACAGTGCTAGATGAGAGTTTGGTTAATTTCTCTTCAAATGTCTTTGATTTCATGTTCTTTGTTAGAAATGATTCCACGCCTGGTTTTGGATCAAGTTGCTTAAAACTTGTACTTTTGAGTCTATGATCGCTCCATGAGTTAGACTGAATTT
>JAGQHE010000097.1 GCA_020431995.1 Candidatus Nitrosopumilus sp. | reverse complement strand
GGAATTAGTCAAATCCTTCCGGAGGCTTCTGAACAAAGACGTTGCAAACAAGCGCGTCTGTCTTTGTGTCTCTGTATTGAACGTTGCATGAAACAAATTTTCCCTTCAGCGCGCGTTCAAGGTCTTCTTTTGTGGTCTCTTCGTACTGCGGATGTTCTGGATCATCGATCTTTCCGATAATTATCTTTTCAGTCTTTCCATAGCTTTCCTGATTGTCTTTTCTGGTATGGCTTACTAGCAATTCAAAAGCATTGTTTGTAAGAATCCCGATGACTGGGCCGCCTATGCCGTCTCCCATGCTTGGTAAAATTTTCCGGCTCTATAATTACTTGGTGGCGATGCTGATCTCAAAGTCCGGAACAAGGTTCCTTTCTTTTGCCATCTCAAATAATTTCCTGATTGATTCTTCTCCAGAGTCGCCCATGTTTACGGTTATTTCGTTGACATACATTCTTACGAATTTTTCAATTAAATCACGCGGCTTTCCTCTCGAATACTGCATGGCGTATTCTATGGCATCATCAAAGTTCTCCAAGCCGAACTCTATTGATGCCTGAAGGTACCTGTCAAACTTCACAATAGTCTCCATTCCAAGATCCGTCTTCATCACATTGATTCCAAGCGGTACTGGCAATCCTTTTGTCGTCTTGTCCCACCACTCTCCTACGTCTAGAATTTTGACGTTGCCCTCTTGCTCATATGATAACTGAGTCTCGTGAATGACCAACCCTGCATCGACTTTGCCGGATTTGACGGCATCTGGAATGTCACTAAAATTCATTTCCACGTAATCAAATTTTCCTATCATCAACTGGAGCAGCAAAAATGCCGATGTCATCTTCCCTGGAATTGCAATCCTGCATCTTCTCAGTTCGTCCATTGACATCTGCTTTGCTGCGGTAACTATTGGGCCATAACCAATCCCAAAACTCCCGCCGCTTCTCAAGATCGTATATCCTGGAATGTATGCACATGCATGGACAGAAACCGCCGTAACGTCAAGCTGGGGATTTGTTGCCTTACGATTCAGCTTCTCAATGTCTTCTATCACGTGATTTACTGTAAAGCCTGGGGATGGAACTTTGCCTGTAAACATTCCGTAGAACATGAAGGCGTCGTCAGAATCAGGAGTATGTCCTACAAAAATTTCCATATCTGATTCGTGGACCATCGTAATAAAAATCAAAACCTGAAAAAACCGTTTTTCTAATATATGTCAAAAATTATCTGGTGATGTGAATTCCATTGAATCCCTTGAAAAAGACATTGCACTCCAGCTGTCTTTTTTAAAATCGTTCAAACCACAAAAACCACTTTCGCAAATCTCGCAAAAAAATACTTGTTTTTCAGGAAGCGGCGACTCGCTAGTATCCTCGTTGCTTGCAGAGTCTTTCTCTGGCGGGATTGTAAGAGCAATTGATCCTCTGGATCTTTACAGTAACAGAAAGGCGTGTCAATCAAAGCATGTCTACTTCGTATCAATTTCTGGAAATACCATATCCAACATTAAGGCAGCAAAGACTGCAAGAAAATCGACTGCAATAACGGCAAACCCTGCCAGTAGGCTTGTAGACGCGTCTGACAAAGCAATCCTGCTTGATTTCCCTAGCACTGGCATCTTCACTGCAGGCAGCATCTCGTTTCTTGCAAGCGCCCTTACATGTATTTCATTGGTGAGAAAAATCCCGCCTCTCGACGAATCAGTATTCCAAAAGGCAGAGTCTGATGCAAAAAGAACAAAACTGTCCAAAAGAGTATTCATTCTGGGCAATCTGTTTACTTACCCAATCGCAATGTACTGTGCCGCAAAATTCTATGAGGTTCTGGGGTATGACGCGCACTATTGCAGAATTGAGCAGTTCTCCCACATGGAATTGTTTTCGGCAAAAAAGGGAGACACTGTGATAATCCTTGAGGACAAGAACCGCCACAACAAGCAGCTAGTAAGGCACCTGAAAAAAATCGGCATGAACGTGGTCCATCCCGACATGCCTCTGAAGAATCTGGATCAGATGATCTTCGGTGCCATCTTCTCTCAGATGATTGTGTTGCATGAGGCAAAAAAGAAAAAACTCAAAGAGTGTCATTTTGTAATTGCAAAAAATATCCGTGACGTATCCAACCAAATGATCTATTAGAAGGCTAAGGTTTAATACCTGAAAACTTTGGTTTGCGAATATGGCAAAATTCAAGTCAACAGCAGAGGTTATGAAAATTATCAAGAACAAGGCAAACATTCGTAACTTTGGTGTAATCGCGCACGTTGACCACGGTAAAACCACAATGAGTGACAGCCTTTTGGCAAACTCTGGAATTATTGCCCCCTCAGCTGCAGGAAAGGCTCTTGCAATGGACTTTGACAAAGAGGAACAGCAAAGAGGGATTACGATTTATCAGGCAAACGTAACACTGCTCTTTTCTCAAAAGGGTCAGGAATACGTCATTAACATGATTGACACGCCCGGACACGTGGACTTTAGCGGAAGGGTAATCCGTAGCCTTAGGGCAATTGACGGCGCCGTAGTTGTATGTGATGCCGTAGAAGGCATTATGACTCAAACTGAGACCGTGACCAGGATGGCACTTGAGGAGAGAGTAAAGCCTGTCTTGTTTATCAACAAGGTTGACAGGCTGATCAAGGAGCTCAGACTGACTCCTGAAAAAATGCAGCAACAGCTAGCAGAAGTAGTTTCCAACTTTAACCAACTAATTGACACCTATGCAGAGCCAGAGTACAAAGAAAAATGGAAAGTGTCAATTCAGAACGCAAGCGTGACGTTTGGTTCTGCAAAAGACAAATGGGCAATAAACGTGGATTTGATGAAGGAGAAAGGAATCACATTCAAGGATGTGATTGACGCCTATGTCAACGAAAAAGTCGATGTCTTGGTTGAAAAGGCACCTTTGGCTGACGCAGTACTTGGGATGGTCGTAAAGCATCATCCCTCTCCACCTGAGGCGGTAAAGTATAGAATACCTCAAATCTGGAAGGGTGACTTGGAGTCTGACATTGGAAAGGCACTTCTTGCATGCAGTGATGACGGCCCGACAATCATGATGATTGTGAACATGGTGTTGGATCCTGCAGCAGGGCCTGTCGCAATTGGCAGGCTGTTCTCCGGAGTCGTCAAAGACGGCCAGACAATAAACATAATTGATTCCAAAAGGGAAGGAAGAATACAGTCAGTCAATTTCTTTATGGGCAACCAGAGAGAGCAGGTAGGAGAGCTGGGGGCTGGAAACATCCCTGCACTGCTAGGGCTGACAGAGGCAAGAGCCGGAAACACATTGTCGTCAGTCAAAGGCATCCCTATGTTTGAAGGCGTAAAGTATGTCTCAGAACCTGTCGTTCAAATCGCCATCGAGCCAAAGCATCCTAAAGACCTGCCAAAGCTCGTAGAAATCCTAAAGCAGCTTACCATTGAGGATCCAAACCTCATTGTAAAGATAGATGAGGAAAGTGGAGAGACAATCGTTGCCGGGATGGGCGTGTTGCACCTTGATGTTGCAACGCACAGAATCCAGGATGCAAAATGTGAGATTGTGACTTCCGAACCTTTGATTAACTACAGGGAGACTGTCAAGGGTACATGCGAACCAGTCATGGCAAAATCCCCTAACAGGCACAACAAGATTTTCATGAAGGTGGAGCCACTGGAGCCAAAGATTGCCCACATGCTTAGGACCGGCGAAATCAGCGACATGAAGGACAAAAAAGTTGTAGCTGACTTGCTAAAAGAGGCTGGATGGGATACTGATACTATCAAGAGGGTCATGAAGTTTGACTCGCGTGGAAACGTACTGATCAATGGGACAAAGGGTGTCCAGTTTGTACAAGAGTCAACTGACTCTATCAATTCCGGGTTTGAAGAAGTAATGAAAGAAGGGCCTCTGTGCAAGGAGCAGATGAGAAACTGCAAGTTCATATTTACTCACTTTGTTCCTCATGAGGACACTGCACACAGGGGACTGTCACAGCTTGGACCCGCCTCACGCAGGGCATGTATGGGCGCGTTGCTTACTGCAGGTACAGCAGTCCTGGAGCCTACGCTAGCAATCGAGGTACGTGTCCCAACTGACCTGGTCGGAAACGTGGCAACTGTTCTTTCTGGCAAGCGTGGCAAGGTATTAGACATGCAGCAAAAGGGCGCATCAAGCATCATTGTAGGCGAGATTCCTGCCTCTGAGACGTTCACATTGTCTGAGGAGATGAGGGGCCAGACCGCAGGACGTGCGACATGGAACACCTCCTTTAAGGAATGGACAGAGGTCCCAAAGTCAATGCTGGCATCCGCAGTAGCGGACATTAGGAAAAGAAAAGGGCTTGCGCCAGACCCTCCAGGCGTCAACGAGTTCATCGACAAAGAGTAAAAATGGTATGCCCCCGTTTTGGGCACAAAAACATGACGCTTGTCGTAAAGCTTAAGAAATTATTTAATTCAAAGTAAAACGGTATTGCCATTCAATGACACTCCTACATTAAGTGAGGACAAAAAACAATTTTTAGAATTGAGAAATAAGTTTCTTAACTTATTAACAAAATATGGATATCCAGATAATGATGGAAGATATATCATTCTAAACGGTTGTTGCCATCTTTGTATGTCATCAGTAATGCACATGAGTTTACTAGAATCATTAGATAAAAAAAATCATTAATGAAGAACAAGCACGAAAATTACTAAGTAACGATCTAGGGGATTTTCACGGATCTATGATGGTTGAAAATGACATTCGTCGTATTTCATTTATTACTAATTTTCAGTTTCAAATAGAAACTTTATTCAAAATACTTTTGTCCAGTATGGATGAAAATGTACCTAGACAATATTACGACATAGTAACAAAACTACTGTCAGTTTTACAAATCCAAAATTCTGATGAAAAAAGAGATATCTTGAATCTTCTTGCATATGTTAGAAATTGCCTCCATTCTAATGGAATTCATACAAAATCCTCAAAAGAGATTACTCTAGATGGATACACATTCAAGTTTGAAAAAGACAAACCCTTCAATCAAGCACGGTGGGCGCATATCTATTTTGCAGTAATTAACACATATTCCATATTGGAAGAAATTTTAGATTCTCCTTATGTTCAATCTATAACTCCACCTATGTCTTACACATTTTCAACATCTGAAAATTCTTAATTCTAGACAGATTGACTTTAAAAAATCAGAAAAATCATTACAACGTAAAACTTCTCCAAGGATACGGAGTTTCAATTTCTCTTAAAAATTCCAAAATCGTTCTAAAGAACGGCTTACATGATGTAACAGGAGAACAAGAAAAAGAAGAATGGTTTGTCAAGAACATGCCATATGAGAAGATAGTGTTATCTGGAAAAGGATATGTTTCCATTGAAGCATTATCTCTACTAAATCAAAACAACCGTAATCTTGTCTTGACTGACACTTTTGGGAAACCAATATCATTTCTAAATGGCGTGATGGATTCACTAACTGCCACAAAATACCGCATAGCGCAATATGACACGTTTAGAAATCCTGAGAAATGTGAATACCTACAAAAGCAGATTATATCTGCGAAGCAACAATCACAACTAAAACTTCTCAGACTACCCCGTCTGCTCCAAAAACTACACAAAGTACAGAAAACTGCGATCCTTCTTATCCTGATGTATGCATCCCACCTTATCCTCCTGACTTAGATTGCAAAGATGTGCCATGCAAAAAATTCAGAGTGCTTCTTCCAGACCAACATAGGTTTGATGGGGATAAAGACGGTATTGGATGCGAATCATAATTCCAGCATACCAGTAATTTGCAGTGATGATTAGAAGATTTGAATTCGTGTATGGCTTGATTATGTATTTTATTCTCTTGTGACTTGATTATTTGCCTACGCTTAACGTCAAGTTTAGATAGAATGTTTGCTTGAAACCGCATAGTTGAAAAAAATTTTCATTGCAACAAGCGCATCTGTAATCTTATTGTTAATTCTTGGCATAACGTCTGTAAATTCGTCTGATAAAATTCAAGATGCTGTCGGCATAAACAAGTTAATCAACACAGGTATGATGCCGTCTGTCATTGTTGATGCTGGAGAAAATATTGACAAAGTCAAATTAAAATCAGGGTTTATTCATGGTTTGCCGGACATCATCAACCAAAATGAAATATTGGATTCTGTTTCACAGTTAGAACCAAAATCATGGAGAATGAGTACTATTCCAATCTATAATTTTGTAAATGACAATGTTAGATCAAAGCACGACACACAAATCACTTTTGTACTGTCTGATTTGTTTTTCTCAGTTTATGGGGTGAGTAATAATCAGTACTCTCTTGATTTAGAATCTGAATGTGATTCATCTAATAAAACTTGTATTCAATCATTTGAACAATTTAAAACTATTTGGGAATATTTTATGGAAGATCTTATGATCAAAACTGTACAGAATAAAATCCACATAGATTATTATGATGTATATAATGAGCCGGATGGTATTTTCAACGGCTTTACTGAATCCCAAAAATTTGAGATTGTTAAAATAACACATGATATAATAAAAAAACACGTGCCTAATGCTAAAATAGTTGCACCAAGCACAAATCAATTTGACGAACAACATCTAACTAATTTTATAAGATATATTGAAGAAAACAATCTTGAACTAACTGCATTGTCTTGGCATGAATTTGATGATCCTGATGCGATGCTCGAACATGTGAAAAAAATGCGTTTCATAATAGATAGTACTTTTGAAAAAAAACAGAATTTGAAGATTCAAGAGATACATATCAATGAATATGGTTCAAATGACAATCAGTCTGTCCCAGGATGGGCTGTGCGATGGCTATACTCACTTGAAAAAGCAAATGTAGATGTTGCAAATCGTGCATGCTGGGACATGGGATCTGGATCGTCTGTATGGAGTAATTGCTGGAATGGATTAAATGGAATGCTTGACCAAGACAATAAAACCCCCGAGAACATCTATTTTGTATATAAGGCATATGCTGAATTAGATAAGAATAGAATTTTTACAGAAAGCTTAGGGTCCCACATAATTTCACTAGCAAGTAAAAATGACCAAACAGAAAAAATTCATCTACTTGTAGGTAATTATGACCGCAATCAAAATAACGTTGTGATAAACATTCAAAATTATCCTTATGATGCAAACACAATACAAGCAGATATCATGCGTATTCCAAATCCTGCATCTGCTAGCAATGTAATTACTGAAATCCAAACGTTGCCAGTTAGTAATGGCATGATATCGTTGTCGATTGATAGTTTTGAAAATGGCGATGCTTATGATATTGTGTTATCCGCAGAAACACGATATGTTGATCAAATTCCAGGGACTTAGTAGCTATAAATCAACTTGATATTTCTGTAGATGCAATAAAAATAAAGAACAACACGATAGAATCACAAAATTAGAAAATGATCTAGTTCAGCAAAAAAGAGAATAAATACATTAGAAAAACATGTAAAACACCTGACGTTTTGTTAATGGAAAGTTTTTGACTACCATTGATTAGTATAAAAAGAACTTTCAAATCTTTGAGAATTTAAATTGCTATTTATTTTTTTTCAAATATTTAAATAATTCTAGTCAGATAACAAACAACTTACAAAGAACAACATACAATCTTTGCAAAAATTTGCAGAGTATGTGTTAGACACATTAAATTTAATTCACATCGCTAGTGAGATTTGTGTCTAAAGAAGTAAAGAACTTGTTGAAAGGATTGAGAAAAGTTTGCCAAAGTAATCATCTCAAATATCTTCATTTGAGGATTCATCACTAAGAATCGCCCGTTTGTTCTAACTAATGATCTCTACAAATCCTCAAAAATGAAAATTTCTATTTCATTGACAAAGATGATAAAGAAACACGGTACAAGTACAGTCGGTATTTTATCTCCAGATTTTTTCAAACTTGCTAGTAAGTGTGGAGGAGGGAGATATTGTTTTACTTGGCCTACAAGTCTTAGACCTGATAATGTCAATGCTCCTGATTCTTATGGGTGGAAATTTACAATAGGATCTAGATGTGGTACTAGGAGTGCTGTTGGATGTCGACTGTTCATTTGGGTGGAATTTGGATACGTATCTTCTTTTCTGTTTGTAACGTGGATCCACTTTTGATAAATAAATGAGATAAACCCAGCATATCCAATACTTTTCGAATACAAATAACATTGACAACCAATGCTTTGTAGTTGATTAGAGAAAGGATTGTGGTCTGATTTTAGTTTTTGTGAATTTTTTACATGTTCAGAATGACCGTAGTCTTTTCACGTTGTAATGATCCTGCTGTTCTTTAACTGTCATATTCAGAATCTAGTTTCACAGAAACATGTTTTTCAAATGAAATCAATGACTCTGACAGTAGAGATGAATCAATTTTTGGAGGAGCATTCCATTTTTCTTTTTCTTGATCCCATGTTAGATTGAAATAACTCATTTTGGATTGCAAGTCCAATGACAGATCATTCGAAAGATTCTCAGTTATGCTCCTAGGCAACGTATCCAACGCTTTTTTAAAATTAATCTTGAAATTTTTTACATCAAAAATTACTTTTGGTATGTGGTGTCTTTTTACAGATTCTGAAAGAAATTCCCTGAGAATCTCATACTTGCCATATTCTCCAATTGCAAAGGAATACAACCCTAAAGATAATGTAGTGTTTCCGTTTCGTTCAAGAATATACTTTGCATATCCAGACAGTTCGATAGACCCTAGGAGAGCTTTCTTTAATCCGTTTTTTATTTGTGAATCTGAGAGTTCATAATTTTCTAATTTTGCCAATAACATTTTGATGCGTTATCCCTTTTTAAAAAATCTTCAACAAACAAACCCACATCATTGCACTAGTTATGTTGCGTTTTTTGTGCCTGTGAAGACGACTCTGCATTTTAATCGGCAGAGTAAAAATGGCATCACCGTTTTTGTTCCTGAGTTTGCCATGCCAGACAATTACGTAAGTTATGATTTGTTGGAGAAAGTTCAGGGTCATTTTAAAATCATTATGAATTGATGACTGAAAGACTAACAAATTCTACGTATCCCTTTTTAATCATAAATGATTTAATATACAATCAAGAAGCAGGACGATCTCTTGTTTGACCCAAGAGTCAAGAATCATGTGAACCTGCTTCTTGAATACATCTAAAAATTCTGAATGATAACCTAAAAAGCATTCCCATACTTTTGTCCATCTTTTAATTTCAAAAATGACTCAAAGAACAAATGAGCCACTACATAAAATTTCTAAAAGGATGATCATTCCATTTCGGTAAAGAATTCTAAAATCATCCTCAAAGATACCCTGATCCATCCCTCATGTTGTCTTTAGACTCATGGTTTGTCAAGAGCATGCCATGTGAGGAAATGTCCCTGCATTTTGACTTGTGGTAAAAATAAAAAAGAAAATGGAATTACATATCCATTCCTGGAGGCATTCCGCCCATCCTTTCTCCTGGAGGACCTGATGGGGCCATGCTTTTGCTTCCTGCTATGACATCATCGATTCTAAGAATCATGCATGCAACCTCCGTTGCGCCATTGATTACCTGCTCTTTTACGGCCAACGGATCATAGATGTCGCTTTTTGACATGTCTGCAACCATTGCATTCTCGACATCAATACCATATACTGCCCTGCCGTCAGTTGCCTTTTGTCTTAACTGAACTTGCGCATCAAGCGGATCCATCCCTGCGCTTTCAGCCAAGATCACTGCCATGTTCTCTATGGCATCTGCGAATTTCTGGGCTGCAAGTTGAGAGCGTCCCTCTAGCGAATTTGACCAGTCCCTTAGCTTGTTTGCAACGAATGCCTCGGGAGCGCCTGCGCCAACCAGCGCATGCGGGTTTGTGACAACATCCTTTACTGCCATCAAGGCATCATGGATGGAGCGGTCCACCTCGTCTACTATCCTCTGAGAACCTCCCCTGACAAGAATGCTTACGGCTTTTGGGTTCTTGCATCCCTCGATGAACACCCACTTGTCGGTCTCAACCTCTCTCTCTTCTGCAATCTCTGCAGCACCAAGATCCTCTTTTGTAAGCTCAGCAATGTTCGTAATTATTCTGGCACCTGTTGCCTTTGAAAGCTTGATCATGTCGCTTTCTTTTATTCTTCTTACTGCCATGATTCCAACCTTCGTAAGATAATGCTGTGCCATGTCGTCTATTCCCTTCTGACACAGCAGAACATTTGCACCAGACGCTGCAACCTGATCCACAAGTTTTTTGAGCATCCTGTTCTCCTCGTCTATGAACTGCTGCATTTGATCAGGAGAGTTGATGTTGATTTTGGCATCAAACTCTGTCTTCTCAATCTCCAATGGGCAGTTTACAAGTGCAATCTTTGCTGTCTTGATCTGTTTTGGCATTGCACCGTGAACAATTTCCTTGTCCAAGATAATTCCTTGAACCAGTTCTGTTGACTTCATGGAGCCTCCTGCCTTCTTCTCGACTTTGATGTTGCCAATGTCAACCTTTGTCTTGCCGTTCTGCTTTTCACTTACTGCAAGAATGGCTTCCACAACTACTTCGGAGAGCATCTTGGAATCGGATGTCGTGATCTTGGACTCCATTGTTGTCTTTGCTATCTTTTTCAGAAATGCCTTGTCTTCTGGGTCAACCTTGACTGCTACGCTTCTTAGAATTTCCAATCCCTTGTCAGCTGCTTTTTTAAAACCGTTTACCACTATCGTGGGATGAACGTTCTTCTCTGTTAGCTCCTGTGCTTTGTCTAACAGAGAACCTGCCAGAATCACAGTAGATGTGGTACCATCTCCTACCTCGTTATCTGTAGTCTTTGAGATCTCGACCATCATCTTTGCGGCTGGATGCTGGACGTCGATCTCCTTGAGGATTGTAGCACCATCATTTGTTATGGTTACATCCCCTAGGGAATCAACAATCATCTTGTCCATTCCTCGCGGACCTAGGCTTGTCTTGACCAGTTCGGCCACCAGCTTTGCGGCTTGGATATTGTTTTTCTGGGCATCGTGCCCTTTTGTTTCAGTGGATCCTTCCTTTAGAAGAACCACGGGTATATGTTGCTGTGACAATAAATCACCAAATCCAATTAATTACAATTCCATAATTTTAATTTTGTCATATATATTACATCTAGTCAATTATAGATAATATGTGCAAAATCTTTATATTTTGTCACATCTATTACATATACTCGGTGATAAATGAATGTGGTTTGATGAACCCTTTGATAGAGAGTTTCGAAGAATGTCTGACCGCTTTTTTAACTGGGACGACATCTTTGAAAACAACTGGTTTGGAAACAGAAACCAGACAGTAGGTCCCTATTATTATGGCTATACAATGACTGTTGGACCTGATGGAAAACCTGTTGTCAAGGAGTATGGCAATGTCAGGCCCAGAAATCTACTTCCTGCGTCCTCTTCAGATGTCAAGGAACCATATGTAGATGAAGTACTTGATAGCGAAAACAACACACTCAAACTGGTAGCAGAAATGCCAGGTATTGAAAAATCAGACATTGATGTGTCAATTGAGGAAAAGGCTGTAACAATCAAGACCAAAAATGAAAACAGGAAATACGAGGCACATGTGCCAATCAAGTACAAGATCGATGAAAACTCCGCAAAAGCAAAGTACACAAACGGAATACTGGAACTGACCTTCAAGCTTACAGAAGACAAGCCAAAAGGAAGAGTTGTGTCAGTAGAATAGGCAAGAGGTGAAAACGATGAAGGATTGTTCATCCATCTCAAAAATAAGAGACACTGTCAGAACTTCATTTGAAAAAATTTCCTCACTTCCAGAAGAAGCTATAATCAAATGGAGAATCGGAAGACGCAACTTTCCATGAGGCGATACAAAATGCCAGACACTTTGTGCAGACGGTGTGGAGGAGACCTGCAAACATGTGAGAAATGTCCGCAATGCCGCCAATCTGTGCAGATGATCTGTTCAGAATGTGCTGCTACAACCGAAGCCAAATTTCACAGTGATTGCATGTGCGGTGAGACACTTTGTCACGCAATAGCGGCGCTGGCATGAGTCAAAGAACATCGATTCAACCTTCAAGGAGGGGAAGAGATGCCTTTCCCTCCCTGTCTTTTGAACGAGTAAGGCTACGTGGTATGTGTCACAGATGCTTTAGCAGCAACGTGCCAGTTACATTAGTTGAAGAAGATTATGGCGCAATCTGTGATCAATGTTTGGTAGTACAAAAAAATGTTTGAACAAAAAAGTACTGCCAAACTAATCACAGTTTTTTTAGTGGCAATTTTTGGAATTTCAGCAGATGCGCTTCCAAATGTACACACAAATCAAATTTTTGTTTTCCACTAGGAACTGACACATTTGTTATGAGCGATGGAAAGATTGCTGTTCAAACATTTACTGTGGAGATTGAGCCAAAAAATTAGTTTTTGAAATCCTTTAGGGCTGAAAAAATAAAAATTAGAATTAAAACGACGGTGATAACCAGAACATTGGAAAAGATGTGACTGGAAAGACCAGTGACTGTGAAATAAAACCACCCTCTGAACAATCTCATATAATCCTGCAATTGATATGGTGTTTGATCTTGTGCTCGGACATCTCTGATTTTCTTTGATGTGTCTGTAGATCATGTGATCTGTTTTTAAAATGAGACTTCTGCCGGTACTGCATCCAGTTACGTGCTATTAGGCGTTCCATGATCCTGTCTCTGTACATGTTGGCGCCACTTACGTTAGGATGTCACACGTGGGTCCCACCATTTTGGAGATGAAAACGGATGTAGACGGGCGTGATTTCAGTTATTTAGTTTCAATAATATCTGAGCAAGATTAGATCCAATTTTTTTTACTTGCTGTTCTTGTCTTTGTTCTTTCATAGACCCATCCAAATTAAAAGCCTCATTAGCTTTTGATATTGCTACTTGATCTGGAATTACCATTACTCCCATATTCTCAAGAATTGCACGAACATGAACCAGTCCTCGCAGTCCTCCCAATCCACCAGGCGACGCACTCAATATTCCTGCCACTTTGCCTTTAAAACAAGACCTTGGTAATTCATCATCGCCTTGCCTTGATGTCCAATCAATTGTGTTTTTGAGAACTCCCGAAATTGAACTGTTGTATTCTGGAGATGATATTAGAAATCCATGATGATCTGACATCAAATCTTTTAGTTTCCTTGTGCTGGAAGGCAATCCCTCTCGTTTTTCTAAATCCTCATCATAAAGTGGCATCTGATAGTCACGAAGATCAATTATGGTTACATCTGCACCTGCTTCTTTTGCCCCATCTGCTGCTACTTTGACTAGTTTTTTGTTAAAAGAATCAGTTCTGGTGCTTCCTGCAAATGCAAGTATTTTTGAAATCATAAGTAAATCAAGTAATTGTTATTTAACAAGTTTTCTAGGACTTGCAACCATTAATCTTATTCACTTGTGCATGTTTGACTTGTTAAAGAATTCTTTTTGTGAAATGTGATATGGTGAGAAATAATGGATACTAGTTTGATTGTGAATGATGAAACATACGCTCATTTTTCTGCGCTCATTTGGCGATTGCCTGTGCACATTTGATTGGGTGTGCAAATTGGGAGTTTATCGTCTTGCATGTTGTGGCATCCGAGAGAGGCTGGATCGGAACAAATTTGATCAAACATAGCATCGATTTGGCATTGCTGACTTGGAGCAGCAATCTGTAAAACTAACTTGATGCCTGTTTAAAACCAATCATGCCACCTCCAAATGGAATTTGTATCTGGCCTGCAAACGTTGCAATTGTTGCCTTTGTTTCTAGTTTGCGGGTTAACTAATTTTGATTTTCGTTTTTTAGTATGTCTTTTAAAAGTCAGATCGATGACGTCCGTAGTGGAATGCAAGGCCTGCAAAGCGCTTCATAAATCCCCCATACAGTCTGTTGCCACGAAACAAGAGTTCATCAAAGCTAAAGACAAGTCAGAGCTTTTTGAAAACATGTGGAAGTGCCCCAAGTGTGGGAGGATGTCGATGTATAGCAGCTTTGACTATATCTGGTATGAAGAAAAAGTCACCGTGCAATAAAATTTGAGACCATTTTTTGTTTTCCAGTTTGACGGCAGATTTATCGCATGACAAAAAGTCTGTTCGCACCGTTTAGCATGCTTGGCAAAATGCAATTCATTTCTGACAATCTATTGAAATTCCATCAGACACCACAAAGGTCTATGATCAGATATTGCCCACTTTGCAAATGCCTGAAACTTGGACACTGCTTTCTTTGACGTCTTTACTCCCAAGTCACTTGCAAGTTTGGCAAATACTGCATTGTCCCATGCAAGTATGCCGTGCCCGCACAGTTTCATCTTGTTTGAGAACGGCTCTGCAATGACTAGCTGGTCATATGATGCATCATTTTTGATATTGGAGTATGGCGTGAGATAGTCAGTATAGTCAAGTGCTGTAAACACTCCGCGGTTTAGTTGCTTGAATACCTGGTCATCATCTTTCATTTCTGGGACATTCATGTCTCCCAAAAGTACAATGTTAGAAGAATACAGGCTTCCGTCATTTTTGTTCTCTTTTTTTGTAATCCATTCAACTAGAGAGTAAACCTCTACAATTCTTCTTCGGAACTTCATAATGTCTTCCTCTTTTTTCTTTCCAAAGTAGATGTGGCAGTTGTATGCGGTAAATTCCGTTCCCTTAAAGTTCCAGCTTATGACATAGGGGTTTCTGTCAAATCCTGAGAACCTCTGGATGCATGGATCTCCATTCTCGTCTTTGAACTTTACCTTGTATCCGTTTCTCTTTGATGGCGGAATGTCTAGCTCTCCAACATGAGATGTCAGTTTGATTCTTTTTTTCTTGTAGAGGTAGCACATCCTCTCCTCGTTTCCTGCAATGTCAGTAAAGATTGCAGAATGATCTGGAAGAAAGTTCATCAGTTTTCTCAGCCCTGTCAAGTCCGCATTGATTTCCTGTATGGCAATAAGATCAAAGGGCTCAATAATTTGTGCAATCAGTGGAATGGCAGTGTCTGGCCTTTTTTGTGCATCAAAGTTTGCGATATTCCATGTGCCACAGAGAAGTTTCTTTCCGTGCCCTTTTGGCAGTTTGTATTTTCCCTGTCTCTGCAGGTTCTTGATCGCATTCACTTCGGTATTGACATCCAAAACAAAATCAATGTCATGTGGTTTTGTAAATGGGGGCAATCATGATAGTTTGTTGCTTGCGGTTTAAAACACTTTTGTAATGACTTGCTGTCATAATACTTTCATAAATTATTAAATATTACAAAATTTAATGAGAAATGTTTGTTACCAAACAAAATACTTCAATTCAAGAAAAAGATCAAATTGCGATATTCATAGTATTCTAACCTATTGTGCATGATGTGTGAGTTTTTCTATGCCTGTTTTACAATTCTTCTACGGAAAAAGGTGAGGCAAAGTAGACTCTACGCAAGCATAACAGGTTTTGCGAAGAGTGGTGCATGCATACGGATTTTGGATGTAGAAAAGTAGAGAATTATACGTCTGACAGTCTGTCTAACAGTTTTTGTCATGTTTGATACGTAAAAATCAGAAATAACTGATTTCAGAAAACCAAACAAGCATTTCTGAGACACAAGAATCAACTACACGTTTAACCACAATGTCTTATTTTCCAACGCTGTAAAGATCAGTATTGCCAGGCAAATGATGATGGCAGAGGGGAAACCTAAAACCAGTGGCAATCAGTGCACAAGAATGTCTTCTTAATTCCTGTCTCGTCTGATATGGATCTGGAACATGGTATGGATAAATACCTGAATCGTGCACAAACTGCAATCCTTCAAGAATCCTGTAGAAGGCTGTTCCCTTCACAGGCTTGAAGTCCTGTCATTGTATAACATGTCTCAAATCCTGATGGGAAAACAGCATGGTTCTAAATGGAAACGGCGGAATGCGCTTGTACGCAAGCTGCACGATCCTGAATGGCCATTGTTCTACATTCAGGCGTACTCTTTTTCAGAATTCTTTGCCATCTGGCTGACCATTTTTCTATACACCTCAAAATACTGAATGTTTCTTGATATCTCTTCCTCGTTTTTACTTTGAATGTGTCTGTTTGTGATCTGTTTGCTCATGATGACGCTCTAAAAGAAAAATCAAAAAGGACTGAGGTTTGAAAAATTGACCTTTTAGGGTTTCTTCATAAACTACATGATTGGAATCCTTTGAAAATGCATTGCTAGATCTCCCGGGCAACCCGTCCTCTCAGGATGACGAGATGAGCCTGACTGCAAGATTGCTCTGTGCAGTCAGGCCCCTTGAATAACTGGTCTGGTTATACACGGCATGGCAGATGCTTGTCATTCTGTATGTTTTTTATGATAAAAGGAAGAGGACACAAGCGATAGCAAGTCTTTTTAACAAATTTCATGGAACTCAATCCCGATGTTTCTGTATGGGGCATGGAAAGGCCATTCGTGTTATCTAAAAAATGACACGTGGAGTCTAAAAGTTCAGGCGCGTTTTTTCATGCTGGATGTCATCAGATCAATCATGTTTTTGTTCAGCGAGCTGAATATCTTGGTGTTTTCACTGAATATGTCAAATATTTTTTTTGATGTCTCAGTGGAATCGAAGACAAACTTGTTTTGATTTTGGTATGCCTTGGATGCTTTCTCCATTATGCTGTGGATTTCTTTCATGGTTTCTTCCGGCATGCTTACATTCAGGCCTGTCTTGGCAGCATATTCTTGTTGCAAGGCAATGGATGATT
This sequence comes from Candidatus Nitrosopumilus sp., assembly GCA_020431995.1. Classification (GTDB taxonomy): domain Archaea; phylum Thermoproteota; class Nitrososphaeria; order Nitrososphaerales; family Nitrosopumilaceae; genus Nitrosopumilus. Next base: position 3,612 of record JAGQHE010000097.1, on the reverse strand, counting down.
CGATCACGTTCTTCCATGCGTCAAGATAGCTTCTCTGAATGTCGGTTGCTATCTGATGGTAAACCGGCGAGGACTTGTCAATCTCGTTGAAAAATCTCTCGGTATTCTTCTTGCATTCTGTAAAAATATTTTCTGACTCATTAGTCTCGGCCATGTATCTGTATGGTTCTCGTGATAAATAAGCTTGATCTAGAAAATTGAGGTCTGCGGTTTTGTCTGACTTTGTAGCATGTCGGTAAATACATCTGCATGGAAACAACAATTCTGACACAAAACAATGAATTTGTCAAGAATTGACCCTGAATTGGCTTGGAAAAATGTTATAACAAAAAACATGCTTGTATTCTATGAATGAAATGGGCTGTTGTTTTGTTTGTGATTCTCTTGTTTTTCCCGATGAATTCGTTTGGATTGACCCATGAAATCCCTGACTGGGTAAAAAACAACGCAAAATGGTGGTCTACCTCTCAGATCTCTGACACAGACTTTGTCAAGGGACTGCAATACCTCCTACAAAAGGGAACTCTACATATGCTCCTACGGGCACAACATATGATGCTTCAGAGCACATCCCATCATGGCTTAGAAACAATGCCGACTGGTGGAGTCATGGGCTTTTATCTGATGAAGACTTTGTCAAGGGAATCCAATACCTTGTAAATAATGGAATTATCCATGTATCGCAAAATGGCATGCCTTGTTTGGGAAATGGTCTGTGCATCCTTGCAAGGGTTGAAAGAATCGTTGATGGTGACACCATTTACGTCGAAGGGTACAAGATAAGGCTGTCTCTGACAAACACTCCTGAAAAAAATGAGGCAGGATTCTTAGATTCTACGGAATTTACAAAAAGGCTCTGCCCAGTTGGATCCGTCATCACTATTGATCAAGACGACAAGCAGCGATACGACAAATATGGCAGGCTCTTGGGAAAAGTGTATTGCAACGGCAAGAATCTGAATTCAGAATTGCTCTATAACGGGCATGCAAGCATTTTGCCGCAATATTGCTCGTCTAGCGAATTCTCTGATGACTTATGGGCTCAGAAGTACGGATGTGGTATATCGCAAAAATCAGAACCAGTCCAGAATGAACAAACTACGGATGACTGCGATCCGTCTTATCCTGACGTGTGCATTCCACCATACCCTCCGGATTTGGATTGCAAAGACGTGCCATACAAAAAATTCAAAGTCATTCCACCTGATCCGCACAGATTTGATGGGGACAAAGATGGGATTGGATGCGAATCATAGATTCGACCATGAAACTTTCTGAGGTTAGAAAACCCTCATGACCTAAGATTTCCGGAATCTGAGTGCTCCGCCAGAAACAGACTGTTCTAAATCTTCTCATGAAGGCTGATCCGAACTTTTGTCAAAGCCAACTCTAGATCATCTGGTAGCATTATCAGCAAGCCTGAACCCTTTCCGACGTTTTTGCAAATTCCGCTAAAGCTGTGATAGTTCTGGGCATGGCATCCGTCTTGGGGATAGAATCCAAAGGAATCGCCTTTCAGGTAATTTGTCATCTCTTCTTCTGAAGGCACAAAGTAGACATCAAACCCAATGCTCTTGTCATTCACTGAAACCGAGTATTCATAGGAAGTGGTTTCATTATCCGTGCAAATTGGAATGAATTGGACGTATCCTTGCTTTGCATATTCTGTTTGTTTTTTAGCGTCATAGTTGAAATTCATGCTGTTGGGAAATACTGACACGTAAGGATCATCGTTCATCTTTGTCCCTTGAATCAAATCAATCTTGCTGCGTATGATGTCAACTATGTAGCGATATGATATTGGCTTCCAGCTTGAATCGCAGTTACTGAAATCGTGCTTTAGCTCTACAAATGATTTTCCGTGCTGGTACTGCAGCTGGTTTGAATTGTAATTGGAAAGTAATGTGATGTCTGACGGCTCGTCAGAGGAATATGTCCTGTTGGATTTGGATTTTTGGTCTGACCAAACATTTGTAACATCAAACAGAATGTTTCCCGAGTTCCTCCAGTCTTGCTGCAGGTGGACGTATACGGAATACTTGTTGATGTCCTGATCATAAGAAGAGTCAAAAAGAATCTCACCAAATAAGGCATTTGATAAAACTAGGGCAAATGCAGCTGTGGGAATTATAATGTAAAAGATCCTTCTCATCAAATCACCGTGGTACGCAATAACCGCACATATTTGACTCTAATATCTGATTCTAAAGAGATTGACGGATACGGGTGTTGATCCGGCATCCAAAAGAGTAGCTACTGCACATGATTGCATGATCAAGTCTCAATCTTTGCTTGGCCATGCCAGATTCTTGATCCTAGAGAAATGGGTTCATGCAACTGAATTGTCTTGCACGTTGTAATTGTTTGAGGGACACTCTTCATAATGCAAACTCATGCCGCGGAAATTTCTCTGGCAAAAACCCAAAATGAATGATCATCTTATCATGCTGAGCACGCTGCTAATCTGTGTCACTATTGGTGCAACTGTCACGGCTATGGTTGACACGCTTTCCAAAATGTTCTTTGCCGATGAAAGGCTTTCAGACAGTATGCCTATTTTTGGTTTTGGTGAATTTAGCTGACTCTCAATCGTGGATACGTCTGATCTTAACTCGTTTCTTTGGTCCTGTTGCAGTTTTTGCTCGTCTAGGAACTCCTTTATCATGTTGACTGCTTCTAAAATGCCCTGTTTGGTGTCTGGGCTTATTGTGATTGTCTGACTTGCATGCGAGCTTGCTTGGGCAATATTTGAGTTGGTCATGGTACCTATGTTGATATAATTTACAACGCTTGCAGGGAAATGATCCGTAGGGGACTCTGGCTTTAAGAGGGCCTGTTCAACTTCCATCACGCCCTTATGCTTGATGTACAGGCTTGCATCAAGATAGCTTGGCACATTGAATCCATGCGTTGTAATCTCCAACAGCTCCTCGCCATTGAGATATTGGATGATTACTCTTACTTCGTCCTCGTTTAGGCATAATGGCTCTGAGACTTGCCTTACAAGCACTCTTTTGCTTTGATCACCTCCTGCGATTTGCCAGAGTTGGTGAATGAACTGAAATCTTTGTTTTCTAACCTTGTCTATCTGTGACAACAGAAGTTTTTAGCATCAAAGAATTTAGGCTTTGTGCATCCTTGAAATGTATTGCTTTAATTTGATATTTTAAAGCATGCTGATTTCTAATGACGCATGACCGGCTGATCAACCACCATCCTGAAAGGCATTGATGTTAGATGTGTTCTTTATTCGCATGTTTGAAGCGTCAATTTCTGGATGAAAATAACTGTCGCGTTTCCTTGACCCTGTGTTTACAATCGTTCTTTATTAACTCTGAAACATAATTTACAACGGTGAATATGAGAGCAAAATTGCTTTTCGTATGCGGGCTGCTTGCCTTGGGAATCACTGCTTTTGTAATTCATGGAAACCATGAAAATGATCCTGAATCAGATGTGTCTCAAACAATCAGTATTGCCAACGAAATTCAAAACCCCTCCAAACACATCTCCAATTGCCGACCACAAGCCCAATACGATTTGCGGACCAGGAACTGTGTTGGAAAATGGTATCTGTGTAATTGCATCTGATGACAAACCTGATGATGAAGG
>JAGQHE010000096.1 GCA_020431995.1 Candidatus Nitrosopumilus sp. | reverse complement strand
CCCCTTATCAGTGAAACAATTGATGTTCAAAAAGAAATTAATGATTATAAAAATATGGCCAAAAAATTTATAGATCAAGCATACTCACAAGACAAAAAAAAAGTCAGTGAAAGTCAAATTAATTCAAATTGTGAAGAATTTAGAAAAATGTGGACTCCAACTAAATATGAGAATCCTATAATGTATAGACAATTTTTGGATATTTTTACTGATCTTGAGAGAACTGCATATAATTCCCTCCATAAATCCAATCCAATTTTTCCTCAACTAATAATGTATCCACATAATGTTGTTTTTGGCACTCTTCCAACGACAAATATTGATGCAGCAACACTCCTTGTACCTGAAAGTCGGCAATATCTGTTGATTTTCGAAAGAGACCTGATTAATTATTGTTATTTAATTTCAAAGATAATTGCAATGATGCTGCCCTCTACCATCTCATCTAAAATGAATCAACAACATGAAGAATTTGACGAAAGTTCATTCTTCCTCCTAAAGAGTAACAATTTCATTTCTAGCAGATTGATAACAAATCCGATAATTCTTACACAGTTCAAAGTGCTTCTAGAAGCAATTCTTGTTGCTAATTCAGCAGCAAAAGTGCCCGGTTATTTTCTTCAGGCGCCTCATGCCTTTACTGGAAATTTACTTGCCACTTTTATGGAGTATTTCTTAATGGGTCATGAATACTCTCATATCATGCTTAATCATTTAGGAACTCCTCAGAACAAAATAAAGTCCCCTAATTTTGAAAATGTTGAAGAATTAGAATATTCCAAGGAGGCAGAAATAGAAGCAGATCTGAAAGGGCTAGAGCTTACCATTAATTCAATGTCTGAAAAAGGATACGATATTTCAAAATCTTTTATCGGCTGTGATCTCTATTTTTCTTTCTATGATCTTCTTATGAGGGGAAGATCTATCCTTGAGCATGGTGATGAATTCCACAGCTCAAGTTATTGCCCAACTACACACCCTTCACCTATTGAGAGAAGAAATAACCTTCGTTCTTTTGTAGGGCAAACCTACGGCGATGAAATAATCTATGGAGGAGTTATGGTAGAAAAATTCTTAGAAATTTTATGGACTCATTCAATTAAGTTTTTAAAAGAAAAACATGAAAAATTAAAAACTATTTAACTTCTATCCAAGTTGATATTTTAAAAATCATTTAGAAAATTGTTATATTCATATCTTAATGTTTTCTATTATGGAAGAAGTTTTAATGGCAAAATTTTATCTTGATGATGAATGGGGTTCTCCAACAGAATTTGCCCTTCCAACCTCAAGAAGATTTCTTATGGGAAGACGTGGAGGTCTTTCAGACGAGGATGAAGAAATACTAAATACTATAAGAAAAATCGAAATCAAAATAGCACCGTTATCAGAAACTAGCAAAATAAAATCGGATGGAAAATATGACTACTTAAAATCAGAAATGGGAATGAATATAGTTATACCAAAAGGAAAAATCGAAGAATTACGATTCATAATTAATTTAGAATCTGATGCTGATTCTTCATGTGACTTTAATGTAATTGATGGATTTCCTAATACCGATATTAAAGAGACATCCATTTTAAATGGAAAAATCAAGGTTGCAGTTAACAAAACTTTCAACTTCATACCTGTTATAGGGCCTATGATGGACATTGTAGATGTGGAACTTGAACCATGGGAGTTCAAGATTGGAAACTTAAGAAAAGTTTTGGTAAATTTTAGTGGAGGATGCACAACACAACCTGAATGGTATTTTAGAAATGATGTAATAAATAAAAATGAGCTTAATGTGTCACTCATTATAAAAAAAGCATCAGGAATTAAAAATATCAAAGCCAATGTCCGAGTCTTATGGAGTTTCAATAATGGTGGTAGATTTAATCGGAAACGGAAATTTGGATCAGACTCAAGAGAAATCGTGATATATAACGAAAAAAATTCCTAAGATAATTTCAATTAAGGTTATTTTGGAAAATAAAGTCTAATACCAAATATCTAGTTGTACAAAAATGAACAAATTTTCTGAATCTGACTTTGTAAAAAGGTAATTGAAGGTTAAAGATTGTTCCATTTTTCCATGTGCTCGTATCTACATTGACAATCGATTCTGTGTTCAGAATCACGCTCTGAATACATCATAGGTGTAAATTCCGGCATAAACCTAAGGGAATCAAACTAATTAGACAATA